>JANMMV010000557.1:0-6067 GCA_031373565.1 Saprospiraceae bacterium | reverse complement strand
GTGTGCCATTTTAAACGCTATCGTAACACAATAGTAAAACTTGACAGCGGAATAATAAAGTGACTTTACATAAATTAAATAAGTATCAAATGACAAGGAAACTATTATTGAGCATCTACGCAATCATGTCGGTAATTTCTGCACATTCACAGTATCCTCCCGTATTTAAAAATAGTATTTATGGACACAACCCTAAAGCAGGGCATTATGCCAATGTACGAGGTTTTAAAATGTATTATGAAATCTATGGAAAGGGTGAGCCACTGCTTTTAATTCATGGCGGTATTGGCTCTATCAATAATTTTTCTGGACAAATTCCTTATTTCGCAAAGCATTATCAAGTGATTGTAGTGGATGGCAGGGCACATGGAAAATCTGTTGATCCTACCGATTCATTGAGTTATGAAATGATGGCGGAAGATTTAAATATTTTTTTGGATTTTCTAAAAATCAAATCATGCTACGTTATAGGCTGGAGCGATGGTGGAAACAATGGATTACTTTTAGCTATTCATCATGCTGATAAAGTAAAAAAATTGGTCGTAACTGGTGCGAATATTTGGATTGATGAAAGAGCTTTGCCTTCTGACATGTCTATGTCATTGCCCGACCCTTATCTTGATTCATTATTAAAATTACCCAAAACGGCCAATGTAAAAAATGATATAAAACTGTGGAAGCTGCACTATTATGAACCAAATATTTCGTTAGCTCAATTAAATTCGATTCAATGTCAAACGCTTGTGATAGGTGGTGACCATGAATTGATTTTGGCAAAACATACTTTACTAATTGCCGAAAATATTCCAAAATCAAATTTATGGATTGTGCCTAATTCAGGGCATTCCACTCTAATAAACTACAGGGATTAATTCAATAAAACCGTAGACGACTTTTTTAGAAAACCATACAGGACAATCAAAGGGATGGATCGATTAAATTGACGGGGAAACAATTTTTTAATCGACATTTCATCAGACAAAAATGCGGCCCAAAAATCCTAAAAAATGAATAACGTTGTACTTTCTACAAATCGACAGAATCATACACAACCACCTTGTTCCAAAGATTTTTATTGGATTCTACAAAGGCCAAATGTATAGGATCCACTTGATAATCATCCTGATCCTTAGCCGTTGCAAACGTAGTATACCATGATATACTGTAACTTCCATCGATCACGTCGCGACTAGTGGCTGCTGGGACGCCGATATGATAATTTTTGATGGATTTGCAAGCTGTCAGCTTCTTTAGCCCATTTACTAACTGGTCTAGATCTGCTGTAGAATTTGGATTGGCAAGCCAAAAAAAGACGTGATGAATGAACACATTTTTCATTTCTTTCTTCTTTGTGGGTTTTACAATCTGTGAAGTTAGGACTGTACCAGCAGCGGCTAGCGTGGTGATACCAAATTTTCTGCGATCCATGAGATATTATTTTTGTTGAGTTTGCTTTGTAATAAATGTAAAAGTATATATTTGTTGTTAAATAGGTACTTTTGCCGATCTAAATATTATAAAAAATACAGCAGATGAAAAAATGGATATCAACATTCACTATGGCTACGCTCGTTCAAATGAGCTGGGCTGCAAGTTGGACAGGTGGGGAAATTCTTATGTATGGCGTAGTAGGGTTGTGTGTGATTTTATCTTTGATCGCGTTAGTTCTTGTTGCTACTAACATGATGAATATCGAAGCTCACAATGCAGGAATTGATGTAAGTAAAAATAATTATAGTGCCGTCCCAGGTACTTCTGATTTTGCAGAAGAGGGAAAAGCGAAGTAACAATTACAAAATTATACTTTTTTATACCCTGACGAGTGTTGTCGGTTTGCTCAAAACAAAACCATTAACGAAGCAAGGGAAACATATTTGTGTTTCCCTTTTGCATTTATTGCAATCACAGTAATCAAAAACCTATGAACCATAATGTTATAAAAATGAATTTAGTATTGTCTTTCTTGGTCATTGCAAGTACAATTGCTGTGGCTGACGGCGCTAGCTCTAATACTTGGGCGGAGACTTTTGATTGGTCTATGGTGTGGAACAGGCAAGTATTTTTTACAGTAGCATTGGGAGCGGTGAGTGGATATGTGGCAAGCAAGATATTAGGTGGTGAAGGTTTCGGTTTCTTAGGTAATGTAGTGGTAGGCATCATCGGCGGGCTGATCGGAAAGTGGATCGTAGATATAGCCAAGATTCCGATGTTGCAAGGATTCTTTGGGACGCTGATAAGTAGTGTGGGAGGAGCTTTGATTTTGATATTTTTTATAGAAATAGTCAAATCACTCCGGCGATCTAATTCTGGCAGCAAAACAAGAACAACTAGGAAAAAGTAGATAGGAAGTAAATGATTTTACCATTCATTGCTGGAGATTTATTATTCCAAACCCAACTCAAGCTGGCCACTATTAGTTGTGCGTTCATGCTCAAAATTAGACAAAGTAAGGCCTAATAGGCGCAAGTCTGTACAGATGTCTTGATTATCATCAATCAGCTTATGAGCCAAAAACTGCAACGTTTCTACATCGACAATCGCTGATTTTACACTAATGCTCCTCGTTCGTATAACGAAATCTTTGTTCTTCGTTTTGAAAGTCAAAGTGTGGGCTTGGAGTTGATATTTATCTATCCCTTTCAGTATACTTTCGATCAGCTTGTCGACAAAAGCATGAATATCATCTAGATTGCTTAGGTTTTCATCCAAGGTGCGTTCTACAGCATAAGACTTGCGAATGCGATCGGAGTCAACAGGTCGGTCATCGATTCCTCTGACGATATTATAATAGAACGTCCCTGATTTGCCAAATGATTTGGAAAGATTTAGTTTACTCCACGTCTTGAGATCTTGGCCTGTATGAATACCTTGCGCATTCATTTTTGCAGCCGTAACTTTTCCAACACCAAAAAATTTTGTCACAGGCAACTTCTCCAAGAATGCGATCGCTTCATGTGGCTTTATGATAGTGATGCCATTAGGCTTTTGCATATCTGAAGCGATCTTTGCGAGAAATTTGCAATAGCTTACACCCGCCGAAGCGGTCAATTGTGTTTCATTAAAAATATCATCCTTGATGCGCTCAGCAACGACAGTAGCGATAGGCTCGTTGATGAAATTGGAAGTTACATCAAGATAAGCTTCGTCAAGTGAAAGCGGCTCTATAAGATCAGTATATCGTTTGAAAATTGCTCTTATCTGCCGAGATACTTCTTTGTAGGCTTCAAATCTTGGTTTCACAAAGATCAAATCTGGGCAGAGCTCGCGTGCCTTCCATCCTGGCATCGCGGATTTGACTCCAAATACACGTGCCTCATAGCTAGCTGTTGTTGTCACACCGCGTTTTTCACCACCACCGACTGCTATCGGTTTGCCACGAAGCTCAGGATTGTCACGCTGCTCCACCGATGCATAAAATGCGTCCATGTCGATATGTATGATTTTGCGAGTAGGTGAGGAGTTCATTTTTTTAATCAATTGATGCTTGAATGCTTGAATGCGAGTATGTTTGAATGAATGAATGAATGTGAGAATGGTAGAATGCGAGAATGCTGGAATTATAAATAATTAAATGATAGGACCGCAGTTGCAAATTTTTATCAAGCTTAAGCATGACTGCGACCATCGGATTTGAATACTTGAATAGGCAAGATCACTAATGCAGAAAACTATTACCACTATATTGTATCTGCAATCAACCAAATCAATCAAATTAAGCAAATCACCCAAATCACCCAAATCAACCAAATTAACCAAATCAACCAAATCAACCAACCAATTAATACGGATCCACATCCACAATAATACGCACTGATTTTGTGGCAACTATCTCGCGCAATTTGAGACGACCATCTTCGATTAGTTTTTTGATGCGACGTGTAATGTCGGCATCTTTTTCGTGTTTGATTAAGATGTGCTGAATATACATGCCACGGAGTCTTGAGATCGTCGGTTCGGCCGGGCCTACTACTCGACCTGCTAGCGTGGGCCGAAGGAAATCTGCAAATACTTGAGCCGCATGAGCAGTGGTTTCAGCATTTTTGTGCGTAAATTCTATCTCTATAAGCTTATAGACAGGCGGATACATAAAAGCCTTACGCTCAGCTACTTCGCGTTGATAAAAGCTACCATAAAGATGATGCAATGTCTCGTACAAAACGGGATGTTCAGGAGAATAGGACTGAATGATAACCTTACCTTGCTTCGCACGACGACCTGCGCGACCCGCCACTTGAGTCAATAATTGGAAGGCTCGCTCACTAGCACGGAAATCTGGATAGCGGAGCAGACCATCCGCATTGATGACGCCGACGAGGGATATATTGTCAAAATCTAAACCTTTGGCTATCATCTGCGTACCGACGAGGATATCTATTTCTTTGTTTTCAAACTCATGAATCACCTTATCAAAGGCATACTTTGTTTTGGCAGTATCCATATCAAGCCTTCCGATGCGTGCAGCTGGAAAACATGCTGTGATATGCTCTTCGATCTTTTCTGTTCCTAGTCCCTGTTCAGCAAGTTCTATGGATGCACACTGCGGACATCGCTGTGGTTTCTTCTGCTTGTAGCCGCAATAATGGCATTTGAGTTGGTTGATACCTTTATGTACGGTTTGGTGGACATCGCAATTGGGACATTCGGCATGCCAACCACAGATCGTGCATCCTAACGTCGGTGCATATCCACGTCGGTTCTGAAAAAGGATGATTTGCTCGCCTTTCTCTAATGCGATGGTGATAGCTTCGTGTAATTCCGAACTAAGTAAGCCATCAAATCGCTTGTCTTTATGGGCTTTTTTTAGATCTACGAGTTCTATCTGCGGTAAGACAGACTCGCCATGTCGTTCATCAAGAGAGACAATGCCATATTTTTGTTGAAAAGCATTATAATAGGATTCAAGGCTGGGTGTGGCACTGCCCAAAATCACAGTCGCATCATGTTGGCGCGCCAAAACCAGCGCAGCATCGCGAGCATTGTACCGAGGATTTGGATCTTGCTGTTTGTAAGAAGGATCGTGCTCTTCGTCAATGATTACGAGCCCTAGAGACCGAAATGGCAAGAAAAGACCTGATCGTGCTGAGACAATCACTGGTGCACCGCTGTTGACGGCGTTCCATATATCTACTCGCTCATGATTGTTCATGCGGCTGTGCGTGACGAGGATGGCAGCAGGGATATTGGCGCGTAACCGATCCACAAGATGCGATGTGAGTGCGATTTCGGGTAGTAAGAACAATACTTGTCTCCCAGCCTTGATCGTTTCGACGATGAGTTCGCTATAGACTCGTGTCTTACCACTTCCGGTGATTCCATGTAGTAAAACAGGTAATTTGGCTGAAAGATGTTCGCGTATGAGTTCGAGTGCTGATGACTGATTGTTGCTAAGTGGTGGCAGATCAGCTACGGTTGGTGTGGTTGTATTTGCGCGACTTTGGTGCTCTTTGGTCTGACGGAGTATCCCTTTAGTAATCAAAGGTTTGATCGCAGTCGCATCTGTATCAGCTAGTGTCAAAACTTCTGACATAGGTATCGATGGCCCAGCGCCACGTGTGAGTTGAATAAAGGCTAAGAGTGATCGGGATTGTTTTTCATAACGAGATACCAGCTCAAATGCTGCCGACATGTCTTGTGGATTTGAAGCATAAGGCTCGCAGAGATGTAGGACATTGATCAATTTTGGTTTGTACCGCATGATGAGTTCCTCTTTGACACTGACGATACCTTTGTCAAGCAAACTTCTGATTATTGGGAAGATTGTTTTGCGATCCAATATATCTTGAATCTGTAGGAGCGTCAATTCGTTTTGGATAGAAATGGCTTCTGCTACCATGTACTCGTCGTCACTTAAAGAAGTGTCTATGGTGTCAAAATCAGGATGTGCTATGACTTTAGTTTCGGATTCTAGCTTGAGACTGGTGGGAAGGGCAGCATTCATTACTTCGCCAAGTGTGCAGCAGTAATAGGTTGCCATCCATTGCCAAAACTGGATTTGTTTCTCACTTACGATTGATATCTTGTCAAGTACCGAAACTACATCTAGGATACGAACGGAAATCGTCTTGCC
>JANMMV010000610.1:0-1597 GCA_031373565.1 Saprospiraceae bacterium | reverse complement strand
TACCATTTATTGACCAATAAGCCAACCAATGCCATCGACTTTCGTCATATTTTGTATCTTGATATGTTGCATTATAGGCATTACGAATAAGTTGATTTCCCCCGAATCCGTCAATATATTTACCTAATTTGATGGGGAAGTTGAGTTGTAGCTCTAATCGAGATTGATGCGCAATGTTTTCAGCTGTCGTAAATGTGCGCGTTCCTTCTATTTTGGGCGCATTCTCCACAATTACGCTGTCCGTGACGCTATAGCTAATGCCAAAAACTGGTTGATAATCATAGGTGAACGTAAGTTTAGAAGTTTGTACGATTTCTGGTAACAAACTTGGATTACCCTTGGTATATGTGAGTGAATCTATAAAATAGGTAAATGGATTTTGTTGATCGAAACTTGGTCGATTGACACGTTTAGCGTACGAACCTTGTACTCCCATATGCTCGTCGAGTCTATATAGAGCACTTCCACTAGGGAAAAATTGTAAATAATCTCTTTTGAGCACTGTTACATTATCTGTTTTACCGTTAATAACTGTTTGCTCAGTCCTCAAGCCACCGCTAAGATCGATTTTGCCAACAGACTTATTAATATTTTCGTATGCGGCATTTATGTTTTCGTTGTAAAGAAAGTCATTTGATTCATTGGGAGAAAGAACACCTGATCGCTCAAATGATAGTCCATTATTGATACCTGCAAAACTCGATTTTGCTCCTAATGATATCTTGAATGTGGAGTCAATGGAATGGGTATAATCGGCCTTAAGTACATAAAGATCGACGGGCTGCTTTACCGTTTGCTTGGATAAGGAACGAATCGTCGGAGTTTCCTCTGGATATATGGTAAGGTCATTAATACTTGTGCTATTGATATTATTATAATCAAGATCTAATGTGAAAGTTTTTTCGATTTTTTTGTCGAACTCATGTTTGAATCCGATACTTGAATACAATCCACGTGTCCTATCGTCGCCATCGTTGTCAGTAAAGAAAGCATAAAGTACCTTATCTGGTAATGATGCATTCGATACGGTAGTTCTATTTGTTGCGGCTTCTTTGCCATCACGACCCCAGATCCTTGTGGTAAATCCTAACGTCGTTTTATCCGTGACATTATAGTCAATACCTGTTCGTACTGCGCGATAAAAGTACTTAGCATTGTTAAGATTGTTACCATTATAAATGTCATTTTCGATAAATCGATTGACGGAGAAGCCATCAAAATAGCTTCCATTATTAAGTGTACCATTGGCAAAAAGACTAATTTTCCCTTTTCTATAAGTAAGGTTAAGTCCCGGATTTATCCTGCCGTAGTTATTATTGTCTTGATCATAAAAACGACTTTGGTCATAACGATATCCTCCTACGTTTATACTTGCTGTTCCTTTCCAACCCAAATTAACATTGCGTTTTAGGACTACATTGAGTATCGCGCCACCTGCTGCGTCAAATTGGGCACCAGGTTGCGTGATGAGTTCAATTTTATCTATTTGGTCACCTGGCATATCTCTCAATAAAGCACTCATATCTTGGTAAGGCGATGGTTTTCCATCTATCCATATTTGCAAACTTTGACTTCCTCCAAGTGTAACTTTTTCTTG
>JANMMV010000521.1:0-4941 GCA_031373565.1 Saprospiraceae bacterium | reverse complement strand
ACTCCTTGGCACCAGATCTATGACTGGCATAGGCCCTCACGGTATTCTTCGTTTCATCTTTGATGAGGTGATGGGTGATCGTAGCGCTCAAAGGCTCCGGACGATGTTGGACGATAGCATAATATCTCTTTTGGATTTGCTTCGCTTTCATGAGTTCATTCATCCGCACGAGCGATTTGGATGTGCGCGCAAAAACGACCACACCACTTACGGGCCTATCGAGTCTATGGATGACACCCAGAAAAACATCTCCTGGTTTCTTATAGCGAATCTTGATATATTCTTTGACGGCATCAGCGAGCGTTGAATCCCCTGTTTCGTCACCATGCACCAAATCACCAACTGCTTTATTGACAGCAATAAGATGATTATCTTCGTATATAACGACGATGCCTTTATCGTAAAAATTTTGACGTTGTCTTGACATAGCTGCAAAGGTAGACAAATATCAGCACTACAGTAGTGGACGCGCTTCAAAAACTAACTTTCATCTAATTAGCATGTGCTTTTGTCTATATTAAGCAGTGGGTATCAAGCCTTAATGTTTATATTTGTGATATCAAGCCACATAGATGAAGCCTGTTTTTTCCAAAATATTAAAAAAGCACATCAAGAAAGAATATTTCTATCACCTCGTGTTTTGGCTATCGTTATTTGCACTCACCGTCGCTTCTAGTGCTTCAAGCATGAGTTGGACCAAAGCATTGATTACTGATTTTATTAATGTCTCCTTCTTTGCGATCATCGCTTATTTCAATTATTTCTTTCTTTTTCCCAAATATCTAAAGGACAAAAACTTATTGTGGCATTTTGTTAGCTTAGCGATTGCTTCTTTGATACTAACGCCGATCAAAACGACCATCCTATTTATGGTAAGCGCAGGGGATGATGGGCTACAAAGCCATTATATCAGTAATCAATCCTATATGTTTTTGGCCATTTTTTTCGTGGGGACGTCGACCACTATTTATCGCGTGATGAATGAATGGTTGATCCAACAAAAAGACCAGAATGAGTTACAAAACAAAACGTTATCATCTGAATTAAACTTTCTAAAGTCACAGATCAATCCACATTTCCTATTCAATACACTCAATAGTTTGTACGCACTCACCCTGCAAAAATCTGATGATGCACCACAGATCGTACTCAAACTATCCGAAATGATGCGATATATGCTCTATGAGTGCAATGAAAAAGAAGTACTCCTTAGTAAAGAGATCAATTACATGCAAAACTACTTAGATCTCGAAAAACTAAGACACGGCAGCCGGATGATCATCAATTTCAAAGTCAAAGGCGATGATGAAGGTATCAAGATAGCCCCTCTTATGCTCATCCCTTTTATCGAAAACTCCTTTAAGCACGGCGCTAGCACGCAGACGACGCCAGGATACGTCGACCTTGAGTTAGACATTGAAGATAGCAAAATCGAATTGCGTCTCGAAAACTCCAAATCACCGTCGATCCCTAAGATAAGCAACAAAAAATCAGGTGGCATCGGATTAGTCAATGTAAAGCGGAGGATGGAAATTCTCTATCCCGAAAAACATACATTGCTCATCTCTGAAAGCCCCAATACTTATAAAGTGGACCTAACGCTGCAATTAGAACCTACACTGTCCAACCCATTACTTGTTTAATCATATCAACCATGTTTTCAATACAATTCTTAAATATCAACAATCAAACCTTATGATCAAAGCCATCATTGTAGACGACGAACCTCTTGCCCATGTTGTCCTCGAAACATACATCTCTCAGATGCCTAATATCGAACTCGTAGCAAAGTGTGAAAATGCTTTTGAAGCGAACGAAGTCTTGCGCAATCAACATGTCGACTTGATCTTTTTGGATATCCAGATGCCGCAATTATCGGGTGTAGATTTCCTTAAAACATTGAGCAATCCGCCTTGTGTTATCTTTACCACCGCGTACCCCGACTATGCGGTAGAGGGCTTCGAGCTCAATGCCGTGGATTATCTGCTCAAACCGATCTCCTTAGAACGATTTCTCAAAGCCGTCAATAAAGTATCCGATAAGATCAATAGCAAAAAATCCGATGAAGCAGCTTCGCATGATGTTGCTGAAGATTTTTTCTTTGTCAAAGCCGATAAGAAACTGGTCAAAGTCAATTTTGAAGAAATACTATATATCGAAGGACTCAAAGATTATGTCATCATCCGACAAGAAAATGGTCGCGTGATCACCTTACAGACGATGAAGAGTTTGGAAGATAGATTGCCTGAATCTAAATTCAAACGGGTGCATAGATCCTACATCGTCAATATCAAAAAGATAACGGCGATCCTTGGCAATATGGTCGAGCTGATGGAAGGTGGTAAGTTAAAACAACTACCTATCGGCAAAAATTATAGAGATGAGCTCCTTGAGATGATCAACGAGAACAAGCTATAAGCCAGCTTAGGGGAGATTGAAAAAAGGAGAAATGCTAGCATGACAACAATGGTACATGCTAGCCAAATACGAAAAACGTTTTTAGGTTCTTTTATATAATCGATCTACTTTGACTTTTGTTTGACGAAAAGCTGATTTTTTTTATTGTTGAAAGATGATGGTTGAAGGAATGCAAATGCGTTACAAGTTCTGTGACAGTCGATCGCAGTTGCAAATTTATATAAAGCTCAAGTATGATTATTAATATCGGCTGCACCATGATGGTCGAAGTAATGCTAAGGCGTCACAAGTTCTGTGGCTCGATCGCAGTGGTAAATTTTTATAAAGCTCATGATGGTCGAAGTAACGCTGACCCGTCACAAGTTCTGCAACTGCGATGGGATTATTTAAGCATTTTTAATACGAAAAGCAGCATGCTCCCATTCAGCGTCAGGTTGACACCTACGTCCAAATATTGCGACGGCTGCGCTATAAATTGAAGAACAAATGAACTGGACAATATTGTTGTTTATTTATATTAGTGGGCGTCAATGAATTATAAATTCATAAAATAGTCGATCGCAGTTGTAAAATTTTATAAAGCTCAAGCAAGACTATGGATATCGGCTGCACCTTCACCCCATATCTGAACTGTGATTTGTGGCTGATTTTTTTTGATGAATATGATAGTTAAAATATGGTAAACACAGAATATAAATATAGCGATATAACCAGCAAAATCATAGGTTGCGCCATGAAAGTGCATGGCACACTCGGAAATGGATTTCAGGAAGTGATTTATCAAAAAGCCCTAGAAATAGAGTTTAGAAAAAACGGAATCGAATATAACAGAGAATTTGAAATGCCGATATTTTATGATGATGTTCTTTTGGGAACGAGACGTGTAGATTTTTTGGTTGGCGGGAATATTTCTGTTGAATTAAAAGCACTCATAGAATTAGAAAAAGTGCATTTTGCGCAAGCGATCAATTACTTAGAAGCATATAATCTTGAAGTAGGATTATTAATAAATTTTGGTTCGGTAAGTATGCAATACAAGAGATTTGAAAACAAAAAGTACAAAAAGCACGAATCGTAAAAATCAAACATGTGCAGCTTTAGCGGCATAAATCACAGTTCAGACATTGATCAAGCTGGTCGCAGTAACGCTAAGGCGTCACAAGTTCTCTGACTTCGATCGCAGTTGCAAATTTTTATCAAGCTGAAGTATACCTGCGAGCATGTGGTGCAACTTCACTCTATATCTGAACTGTGATTTGCAAATGATTTTGATGATGATGATGATTTAAATAGTGAACAATTTGATAAGCGAAAGACATAAATATAGCTATCTTGCTTGCGAAACCATAGGATGTGCCATGAAATTACAAAGTACAAACTTCAAGCATTACCACAATCATGTTAATCATTTGAATCAAAAAAATCACAGTTCAGACATTGATCAAGCTGGTCGCAGTAACGCTAAGGCGTCACAAGTTCTGCAACTGCGATGGGATTATTTAAGCATTTTTAATACGAAAAGCAGCATGCTCCCCGTTCGGCGTAGGCTGTGCCTACGTCGAAGTGTCCGTATGGCTTCGCCATAAACATGTGCACAAACATAAAATATTATGTCACAATAGACAGAAAATGCTACTTTTGTTTTAATGAGTACAGGATACCAGATATATAATCAAGCGAATACGTATTTTTTAACTTTTCAAGTAGTTGATTGGGTGGATGTATTTACAAGAAAGTCTTACAGAGATATTGTGGTAGATAGTTTTGATTATTGTCGAAAGAACAAAGGTTTACAGTTATGGGCTTATGTTGTAATGTCAAACCATATACATTGTATTTTGAGCGCAAAAGACGAAAATTTATCAGCTTTGGTGCGCGATTTCAAAAGTTTTACAGCGTCTAAAATATTAAAGGAGATTGAGCAAAGCAATGAAAGTAGAAAAGAGTGGATGTTGAAGAGATTTGAATTTGCGGCTAAGAGCCACAAACGTAATTCTGAATATCAATTTTGGAACCATGATAACCATGCGATCGAATTGACATCACATGATTTTATTTGTCAAAAAATGGCATATATTCATCTAAATCCGGTTCGAAGTGGATTAGTGGAAAATGCTGTGGATTGGTTATACAGCAGTGCTAGGAATTATCTAGGTATGGAACATTTGTTAGACATAGATGTAATGGATTTGTGATGCGCACTATTGTTCAAATTGAAAATTTGGCGACACTACGACGTAGGCAGGAGCCTACGCCGAACATGGGGATGGACAAAACGCAAAATTTGATTCTCAAAATAATGGATGCCTATATTTTATTAGAAATGCTAAAGATCCGAAATAATGAAAATATATATTAAATTAGCGCAACTCTGCATATTCATACTCATGACCTCTTGCTCACAAAACAAGTATGTACTATTAGAAGGAAAAATTAATCTTAAAATACAGTCTGACGAAGAAAATATCGTGATTTCAGTACAAAATTTAACAAAAGAAACATATAAACGCCTGTGGGTTCTGC
>JANMMV010000602.1:0-2440 GCA_031373565.1 Saprospiraceae bacterium | reverse complement strand
GCGACCTTGTATTTTTTGGCAATGAAGAGCGTATTTCACATGTCGCAATCGTTGCAAGTCATAAGAATGAAGACATCGAAGTAATCCATGCAACCTCGTCCTCAGGTGTAAAAATTGACAATATTACACAATCTGACTACTGGAATTCAAGATTTTTATTTGGAGTTGATGTAATTCAAAAATAATTCGCTTTATTTGCATCTATGACAGATTACCTGTCATCTGTTAATAAGATCTAATTACAAAAAACATCATTTCTTCATGTTAAACTTGATACTGTTTGGCCAGCCTGGCTCTGGCAAAGGAACACAAGCGGAATTACTCATCAATGAATATGGTATCCTACATATATCGACAGGAGATCTATTTAGATATGAAATAGGAAACAACACTGAGCTTGGGCTCAAAGCAAAGGAGTATATGTCGAAAGGCCAACTCGTACCCGATTCGGTTACGATCGGCATGCTCGAAAACAAAGTAAACGCTAATCCTGACGCCAAAGGCATCATTTTCGATGGTTTCCCTCGTACAATTGCGCAAGCCGAAGCGCTTGACCGTTTTTTAGCCAGTAAGAATACGAGTGTAACTGCGCTTATAGCATTAGAAGTACCTGATGAAGAATTGGTAAAACGGCTATTAAAACGTGGTGAATCTTCAGGGCGGCCAGATGATTCTGATGAGCAAATTATTAGGAACCGTATCCAAGTATTTCGTACCGAAACTTCACCGGTATTTCAATACTACGATACGCAAGGCAAATCAAGGCTTATACAAGGTCTAGGATCCATTAATGATATCTTCGAAAGTTTAACTTCTGCTATTAACGCATTAAAATAATATAAACCAAAACTGTGGCAGATCAAAACTTTGTCGATTACGTAAAGATATGCTGCCGATCAGGAGCTGGAGGCGCTGGATCATCTCATTTTCATCGAGATAAGAACACCGCTATGGGTGGACCTGATGGAGGTGATGGAGGCCGTGGAGGGCATATCATTCTGCGGGGCAACTCCAATGTGTGGACCCTACTAGCGCTGAAATATAAAAAACATGTTATCGCCACACAAGGTGTAAACGGAAGTGGAAGTAACAGCACGGGCGCTATGGGCAAAGACGTGATTCTAGATGTGCCGCTAGGTACCGTAGCGAGAGATTTTGAGACCGGAGAAATAGATTTTGAGATCACAGAAGAAGATGAAATGCAAATCTTAGCACCAGGTGGTCGCGGTGGTCAGGGAAACGCTAATTATAAAAATTCAGTCAGGCAATCTCCAGACTATGCGCAACCGGGGGAAGCGGGCACTGAAATTTGGAAAATTCTTGAGTTAAAAGTATTGGCTGATGTAGGTTTGGTGGGTTTTCCAAACGCTGGCAAATCAAGCCTTCTCGCTGCAGTCACCGCTGCCAAACCGGAGATCGCATCTTACCCGTTTACTACATTAGTACCTAATCTTGGTATCGTTAAGTATCGTGACCACAAGTCATTTATCATTGCTGACATCCCAGGAATCATAGAGAAAGCATCAGAAGGTAAAGGTCTTGGACTTCGATTTTTGAGACATATTGAGCGCAACGCAGTATTACTGTTTATGGTGCCCGTCGATAGTGATGACATATCTAGAGATTACTATATTTTACTCAATGAACTCAAACTGTATAATCCACAGTTGATAGACAAGCCAAGAATGCTAGCTATTACCAAGATTGATATATTTGATGATGAATTTATAAAAGAAATCGCAAAAGAAATCAATATAGATGTCCCATATCTTTTCATTTCTTCAGTGGCCGAACGAGGCTTAATAGAGTTGAAGGATGCTTTGTGGCGCGAAATGAATAAGTAATGATTTAATACCCTAATATGTCAAGTTCTTCTTTCAAGGATAGGTAAACACCGTTAGTCCAGCCGAAGCCATCTTGGACAGGATATTCTCCACCGCCTGATAGCAGATCGATATTTTCAACATTATACTTCTCGAGCATTTTACCAGTATCGGAATAGACTTTTTCGTTGAGCGTACACCACCGCGATGCTATTTCAATAGCAAAAGGCGAATCATCATAATTTTTTGCCGCTTGAAAAGCCATCCACTGCAGTGGTGCCCATCCATTTGGCGCATCCCATTGCTGACCACTGTGAATACAAGAAGTCACTATGCCACCAACTCGGAGCAATTGAGATCTCATAAAGTATAAAGCACGGTAAGCTTTGTCAGGTTGTGCTATTCCCAAAGCCAAAGGGAAAATGCCACCCGCATGTATAGACTTCGTTCTAGACTTTGTTACAATATTGACATCATAATAATACCCTGTAACGTCATCCCAACATTCAGTATTGATAAAGTGAGCTCGCTTAGCCGATCTATTGATAAAATCATCATGTAATTCACTTTCATCAGAATATGCTTTATCTATCGTATTTTCCTTTTGCCACAACAAT
>JANMMV010000460.1:0-3629 GCA_031373565.1 Saprospiraceae bacterium | reverse complement strand
GGTTGAACATGAATAACCATAGGTGAAACATATGGATGATAACCCACAGAAATACTAACAACCCTGAAAGGGTTGAACGAGCGTAAACGTCGGTGCAACCTACCTCTGCAATAGATGCTCAAAATATCTGAATCACAGATTGCAATGATTTCAAGATTTCACTGAAGGTTGGCAGCACACGAACTGTGCCATCTGAGTAATCCTAAAAATCGGTGATTCTGACAATGACCACTAATGGCATTAGGCTTGCATCCAAAACAAAACCCTGCAAGGGTTGAACATGCATAAGCGTAGGTGAAACCTATGGACTTGAAATCATGGCATCAGCAAGAAAACCCTGAAAGCGTTGCACATGAATAACCATAGGTGTAACCTGTGGATGAAAACCAACGGAAATACTTACAACCCAAAAAGGGATAAATGTAAATAACCATAAGTGGAACCTGTGGACCTGAAATCATGGCATCAGCAAGAAAACCCTGAAAGGGTTGAATGTGAATAACCATAGGTGAAACCTTTGGATGATAACCCACGTAAATACTTACATCTCCGAAGGAGTTGAACGAGCGTAAACGTCGGTGCAGCCTGTAGATGGTAACCTACGAAAAAAAACCTGAAGGACGATGCGATCAGCTACCATCACATGATGACATAGCCAACTTAGCGGCTGCCGAATATTAATATCTAATAAGAAGGCACCGTCAACTTATTGTCCATGATGCCTATCGGTATAAACTTCACCCAATTGTGTTTGTCTCTAAAAAGTCTATCTTCGATAATGGCGTGGACCACGAGATGGCCGCCCATGCCGATGTGACTACTGAGCACTTCTATGTTTTGATGAATGTCATCTTCCTTCCGCTCGATGCAAAATTTCCAAGGGACAAAACCATCGATTTTGGAGTAAATGGCTGTTGTAGGCACTGGTGCTGGTTTGGGTAAATCTTCGAGTAATGTTTGGTTCACGTCTTTTACCTTCTTGCCATAATTGAGAATAGAGTATATCCATGACACATTATTGGGTTCGCTCAAACCTGCAAAAGGGGAACCCATGGTGATGATTTGTCTAACAATTTCCGGCCTTTCTTTGCCTAGTTGGCGCGCAAAAACGCCCCCTAAACTCCAACCTATCAAACTGATGGGCCTACCTGTTTCTTGGTATATTTGATCTATTCGCGTCAATAGTATCTCCATGTATTCTAGCTTGCCCATGTTGCGACCCAAGCCCCAATCATATACATCGTACCCTTGGCTAGCGACAAATTTTCTTAAATTTTTTGTTGATTTTTCAGAACTCAAAAAACCCGGTAATATCAACACTGGGTGTCCATCACCTCTGACTTCTTGATGGTAAACCCTATTAAAAGGATAGGTAATCCCCAATTCCAATATAGCCCTAATCGGCTCGCTAAGGAGCCAATAAAGTGAAGGACGAGTGGCCAAATTGGTCATTATTTTATTTTGTTAATAAAAATCAAAGGTAAACAATAGTATTTATTATCACATCTAAAAAAAGATATACATTACATAAATACCAAAATTTAAGTTATAATTTCACCGACTAACAACTTAAACAACTAATAGTTTGAATGGACCAAAATATATGAACAAATTCCATGTTTTATTCTGAGTCTTACATTTTCACTGTAAAGTATCTACGAATTTGTCAAAATTGACCGAAAGTTATATATCTTGCCTTCTAAATGCTTGAACAACCGTGATCGAAATTCAAACAAAAAATAGTAAAATAAAGAAAATCCTTAGCAACAAAGATTTTCAAAAAATCCTAGCACCAGTAGCACTCGAAAAAGGGATCAGTCTGGTGCAAGCCAACATCGAAGCAGAAACCTACCTCCAAGAATTATTTTCAGAACACGATCCTACGACTAATATTGGATTTGTAGAAATTTTCCAATACCTAATAGGTCAAGGATTTGAAAAGTCGATAGATACCGATCCAGCTGAACTAAAGGCTTTGTCTAAGCTGATGCGAAGGAATTCGGTGGCTTTTTTGCTTACGCACAAGTCATATATTGATTTAGTGGTCTTGATGATCGTTTTGGCCCGCCACGGTTTACCGTTCCCGTTTATGTTTGCAGGGATTAATTTAGATATGGTGGGTATTGGCAAAATTGTGCGAAATAATGGCGTCATATTTATCCGCAGATCTTTTAAGGATAATCCTATTTACAAAGTCACTTTGAGATACTTCATAAGCTGGCTATTGAAAAGCCAGTCGCACTTCATGTGGGCCATTGAAGGTACACGATCTCGTACAGGCAAATTAGTTTGGCCACAAATGGGTATCCTAAAATATATTGCAGAAGCAGAGCAGGACATCAAAACCGATGTTAAATATGTGCCTGTTTCGATCGTCTATGATCTCATACCTGACGTCGACGATATGACGACAGAAGGCAGGCTGCAAAAGAAGAAACCAGAAACGCTCAAATGGTTGCTTGGCTATCTTCGCAAAATGAGTTCAGAAAAATTGGGCAAGATATCTCTGAGAATCGGAACACCTGTCAACATCAGCGATATTCACGAAGAGCAATTAGCCATACCCTTGGATACAGCAGATGGCTTACATGACAATACAATATCCCGGTTGGCCTTCAGAACAATTCAGAACATAAACAAGATCACGCCGGTTACCACTGTTTCGCTCATATGCACAGCGCTATTGAGTAAATTTTCGTTGACAAAGAGAGGGGTTGAAAGCAATGTTACGGGTCTCATGCAGATCATCGAGCATCACAAAAAAGATGTATTGGTTGATCGTGGGATGGCTATAGGCGAAAGCGTACAGCGAGCACTCCACCTCCTAATGACTGCTGATATCATCAAGTGCCAAGGTGATGGTTTGCACACCAAGTATACCATTAATAGAGAAAAGTATCTGCAAGCTACCTATTATGCCAATATGTCTGTCCATCATTTGTATCACAGAGGATTTATAGAATTAGCACTATTGAAGGCCGCAAAGGCGGAACCAGCATCCATGCAACTCGAGTTTTGGAAGGAGATCATGTCCTTGAGAGATTTCTTTAAATTTGAATTTTTCTACGCCCAAAAGAGCAACTTCACATCAGAAATTGAAGCCGAACTCGAATTTATGTTGGAGGAGAAAGCGGAGACAATTCTGTCTGGCAAGGAAGATATCCTGGCTGTCCTTCAAGATCAAAAATTGCTCGTTGCGCCGGTGATCCTTAATAATTACCTCGAGGCCTATAAAGTAGTAGCGGAGGGTTTGTCGATTTGGGATCAAAATATAAAGTTTGAAGAAAAAACCTTTATTGAATATGCTCTTTTCCTAGGAGAAGAAATGCATTGGTTAGGACAAATCAAAAGAGTAGAAGCGGTGACCCTACCTTTCTTACAGAATGGCATTTTACTGGCCAAAAACCTAAAAATTTGGCCCGAAGATCAGCCATACCAAAAAGATAAAATTCTACACTTCAATGAATGGGTTAATGATATAACAAAGAGAACCAATAAGTTACAAGAATTTACCCTTGCACAGCGGGTTATCCAAGATCATTTGGTTCCTGTGGATCGTGAAATCATACCGGGTACCAAAACGGACAAGCTCACGAAGGATATTTTGAGTGGCGAATCTGGCCCTCATA
>JANMMV010000427.1:0-1718 GCA_031373565.1 Saprospiraceae bacterium | reverse complement strand
ATGGCGTTTCGTTACCTAGTCGATGGGCAATATTCAAAACGATTTGTCCTAACCCCAATTTGTTATTCAGAGTCGATGTGTTGGATAAGGAAAACAGATATTCTTCAAGCTACATATTAGATCAGAGGAAGAAAATTCTTGGTAAAAGCCTCAGTATATCATACCAAAACCCTTTAACAATCGTCAGAGGGCAAGGACAATACTTGATAGACTGCGATGGTCAAAAATACATAGATACGGTCAATAATGTGGCACATGTAGGTCATGAACATCCTAGTGTGGTAAAAGCAGGCAGCACGCAAATGGGAATATTAAACACCAATACTAGATACCTAAATCGGGAGATAGTAGCTTATGCGGAAGAGCTATTGAAGACATTGCCCCCAGAATTAACCGTCATACATTTTGTAAACAGCGGTAGCGAAGCGAATGAATTGGCGATGCGGATGGCAAAAGCCTACACCAAGCAACGAGATATGATTGCGCTGGAGATGGGTTATCATGGCAATACCCAAGGTTGCATAGATATAAGTTCATATAAATTTAATGGAAAAGGTGGCGCTGGAAAGCCAGCTTTTACTGAAATTGTCCCGTTACCTGATTCGTTTAGGGGTATTTACAAAGGTGAAAACACAGGAAGCAACTATGCTAGTCATGTACAAGTTGCTATCGAACATATACATACACAGGGAAGAGGAATCGCTGGTTTTATTGCAGAGAGCATAGTTAGTTGTGGCGGACAAATCCCATTGCCTAGTGGCTATCTTAAAGAAGCATTTCAATATGTCAGAAATGCAGGAGGAGTGTGTATCGTTGATGAAGTGCAGGTTGGTTTTGGCCGAGTTGGGAAACATTTTTGGGGCTTTGAACTACATGATGTCGTACCCGATATCGTAACGATGGGCAAACCAATCGGAAATGGGCACCCGCTTGGAGCAATAGCATGCACCGAGGCCGTTGCTGCCGCATTTGCAAATGGTATGGAATTTTTCAATACTTTTGGTGGTAATCCTGTGTCGTGTGCTATCGGAGCTGAAGTTTTGAACATCATACAAAGAGAACAACTACAACAAAATGCGCTACATCTAGGTGACTACCTGACCACCAACTTCAATGGAATGAAAAATGAGTTTTCAATACTGAAAGATGTGAGGGGTGAAGGGTTATTCTTAGGCTTAGAATTTAATGATGACAACCTAAATCCTTTGACGGAGACGACGTCTTTCATTGCTAATAAAATGAAAGACCATAAGATATTGATGAGTGTTGATGGCCCTTTCAACAATGTGATCAAGATAAAGCCACCCATGTGTTTTGATAAAGATAATGCCGATTACTTATTAGAATCTTTGCGCACGGTCTTAAAGCAGATCATGAATAAGTAGATTCTTTTACCTTTCTCCATGGTAAAGTCAAAATATTTTGATTTATTAGTATCAGCTTGAGTATTTCTTCATGCTAATTTTATGCAACAAAATTATCACAAAAAAAAAGTGCGGAATCTTTCGATGTCCGCACTCCTTTCTTAGGTTCAATAAGAAATAAATTATTCTACAATGATCATTTTCTTAGTAGCTGTATAATCGCCACTAGTCAATGTATAGAATAATACGCCAGATGCGCCAAGTTGAGATTTAGTAAATTTCTCTTGGTTTACACCCTTAACAGCATCTATCTTTTTACTCATAATTAATTTTCTATTTAAGTATCCAAGCGAT
>JANMMV010000421.1:0-2339 GCA_031373565.1 Saprospiraceae bacterium | reverse complement strand
CTCGGTTTCGTCGGGTGTTGTGGGTTCTTTTTTACAAGCAGTGAACGAAACGAGCAATAAGGCGAAGAATAGTATTTTTTTCATAGCGTGTATCATTTATCTTTGTTAAGAAACATAAGATTGTAATCAACTGCATTGACATCTTTAGAAAAATTTACATCAGCTTTTTTATAACCTTGCTGGAATCTTTGACCGAGCCAAATATTATAATCATCGGTATTTATAAGTATTCCATCATTATTCAAGTCTCCAAGAAACATAGTTCTGTAAGAACCTTTCTTTTTAGTCAAAATCGTTATTGTTGAATCCTGTGTAAAATTTAAAACAGCACCCGTTGCAAGATACTTAACAGGCGTTTTTTGTTTTATGAATCTGTGATTGCGGTGACGTACTACGATCTGATATTTTAAACCTGTAGTGATTCTGAGCGAAGGAGATGTTACCCCATCTAAATCAACTATATCACCATCTCGTTGAATTAAACAGGCTTTTTGACAAACGATTATACCTGTTTCAGTTTGAGCTTCTAAAAGAATCCAATCAGTAATTGCGTCATTCCCTGTAACTGTAAAAACGGAAGCTAAAACGGAATCCTTTTCATTTCCTATAAAAAAATCGAATGGCTCTTTATTAGGAATTACATTATTAACTCTCAATACATCGCTCATTAATCCATTTATTGTATCTAAAGCACCTTCTAAGAAAGCCTTTGCGGCTACTTGAACGGAATAGACGGTTTTGGCTTGTTGGTCGCTTATGCAAGATTTTGAACGAGAGCGAGAAAAGTCGACTTTTCCAGTAACTGGGTTATCTCTCCATACTTTAAACTTGATAGAAAATGTTTTTGATATGGCAGGAACGTAATCAAGTGGCTCGATATCGACAACGATAAGAGTATCTGACCAAGATATTATTTGTGGCTCATCTTGTTCTATTCCTTTAATGAAACATTCTACATTTGAAGTTCCATCTTCAGAACCAAATCCGACTCCTTTAATAATGAATCTCGTTTCATCGGTTGTTGAGACGACATGTCGGCGGTAATACTTCTGTCTTTTAACTGTTTGCCCTGATTGAAAAATAGGCAATGAGTCTAAAGAAACGACTGTGTTAATACGAAGCGGATTAGAAGCTCGTTCTTCGAGTTCGAACGGTTCATTGTAAATGAGTTCATCGGGGTCATCGTTTTGGTCGTAAATATCGCTTTCGGTTTGCGATTGTAAGTTAGATAATGCATCTTTTTTACAAGCGACAAGTGAAATGAGAATTAAGGCAGATAAGCCAATAAAGATTTTTTTCATTGCAATGAAATTTTAGATTAAAAAAATACCCCCCCGAGTACTCGGGGTCGGGGAAACACAACACAAAAATAATGATATAACATCACAATTTGTATTATATTTTAACACTATGATAACTAAAATTACTCAATGAAATTAAAAGGCTTAAAAAGATAATATTTTGACATAGCCGCTAAAGCTTGGCGTTTGAATCTTGGCTTTTCTTTCTGCCTGTTCCAATAGGTATTTTTGATATTCGATTTGGGTTTGTAGGGCGTCTTGTTGCTCTGATATAATCGCTTCAAATTCAAGATTTTGGATGCTGTAAATATCCAATTCGGGGGCTTTTTCTCCCCTCAGTTCCGTTATTCGTTTTAGGTTGCGTTCCCGTTGCACGAGGTAACTTGATGTATCAGAGACAAGGTTTTTGAGTTCAATTTGATGGTTTTCCCACTTCTTTAACTTCTCTGAATATTCGGCTTTTATGCTCTCAATAGCGTGCTTTTTCAATTTGCTGCTGACCGATGGGAGCGAGAAAAACGGACGTTCCGTAATGGCGGTGTCTTTGACTGAAAATAGAAGTGAATAAGGGAATACTTCTTTGTAAGATTTAAAATCTTTTACTATCAAGGCTTCTGAAACCTTCGCTGTTTGATTGCACAGGATTTCGGCTTCTGTGATGGCTTTATTTGCCACTAAGCTATTGAGTGAATCAACGGATATCTGAATAAAAGGTAGAGTTTTGATTGTGAACGGTTTTAATGTATGAGTGAATGTAATTTGCTTGACATTCATTTTGTCAGGCGAAATTTGTAACCACTTCCCCTTTTCCCAAAGCACGGTTTTTTTTTCATCGGCTTCGACGCAATAACCTTTCCCTGCGAATACTTCACTACCTACCATATAATTATAATCCACTTCCAGTAAATCCTTAGACTTTTGATACTCGGATGCAAGATGTTTTTGTGTGCCAAATTGCGAATTATAAGTAGTCCAGAATCCGTTTTTCATCATCGGTTGTAAAGTTGAACCAATCAATAAAAACCCTGCAAACGCCAT
>JANMMV010000404.1:0-5051 GCA_031373565.1 Saprospiraceae bacterium | reverse complement strand
CGCAAGATCGTCTTCACGAGGATGAATTTTCATGTCAGCAACTGGCACGGAAGGAAATCCCTTGTCCCAATGCTTCCAGTTTGCCCCTCTATCAAAAGAAACATATAAGCCACCATCCGTCCCGAGAAACATAAGATTAGGTTCTTTGTGGTCTTGAATTATACTTAGGACGAAACTTTTGACCTTATTATCATCTACCAAACGGGTCCATGTTTTACCAAAGTCAGTGGTATGATATACATATGCGCTGTAATCATTACGTCGATAATTATTAGCAACTACCCAAGCTTCTCCAGCATTGTTAGTAGATACTTGGATCTGTGGTATCCATGAACCAAGCGGCAAACCTATCAATTTATTGTTATGATTTGTCCAGTTTTTTCCGCCATCAAGCGTGAGTTGTACATTGCCATCATCAGTACCAACCCATATGACATTCTTGTCTAGTGGACTTGGTGCTATGGCTAGAATAGTAGTGTGGTTTTCAGCATTCGTAGCGTCCATCGTTAATCCGCCAGATTTGTCTGCTTTTTGTTTTGCAGGATCATTTGTCGTAAGGTCGGCAGAAATAATATTCCAACTTTCACCGCAATCACTTGAAAAATGTAAAAACTGCGATCCAAAATACACCCCACAATCACTAAATGGATCTTGCGCTATGCCGGCATTCCAATTAAATCTTAAAGTTACTTTGGGATCTGGATGCAGAGGCTGAACTGGTCTAACGCGGCCAGTTTTTCTATCATAAAAACCGACATTTCCGCCTTGCGACATCGCATACCCATATCGACTATCTTTGCGAAAAGGCACTACATCAAAACCATCTCCGAAGTACAACTCCTGAAAATCATTGTTGCGAATACCGCCGCGCTTCAGCACAACCGAAGGTCCAATCCATGAGCCATTATCTTGCATACCACCATATACGTTGTAAGGAAAGTCATTATCGGTATTAACGTGATAAAATTGGCCGACGGGTATATTACCAGCAAAAGTCCAGTTAGCACCACCATCACGAGAGATATTCAGGCCTCCATCATTTCCATCAATAAGCCATTCTGTTTGCGAAGGATGTATCCAAAAAGCATGATGATCTGGGTGAACATCATTACCATAATCGGCTATTGATCTAAAAGTTTTACCACCATCATCACTCATTGATACGTAGGTGTAAATATTATAAATACGATTTTCATTTTTAGGATCTACGTATAATTCTGAATAGTAAAAAGGGCGATCGCCAATGTTTTTAGTAGAAACAAGTGACCATTTCAAGCCTCCGTCAGTTGATTTATACAGACCATTTTCTTTGGCTTCGACCAAGGCATAAACGATATTGGGTTTACTAGTTGCGGTAGCCAATCCGATACGACCTAGATCACCACTTGGAAGTCCATCTTCCGAAGTTATTTTTTTCCAATTATCACCGCCATCGTACGTGATGTATAAACCTGACCCTTTGCCACCAGAATTAAAGAACCATGGCTCTCGCTGGTGTTCCCACATGGCAACTGTAATCTTGTTTGGATTTGTGGGATCAACTATCATATCTGCTGCACCGGTAAGGTCATTGACAAACAATACTTTCTCCCATGTTTTGCCACCGTCTTTGGTACGGAAAACACCTCGATCAGCATTTGGCCCCCAAGGTGAACCTAATGATGCAGCATAAACAATATTTGAATTGTCCTTATTGACAACGATGCGATGGATGGTCTTCGTTTTTTCAAGTCCCATACATTTCCATGTTTTACCTCTATCGATAGATTTATAAATTCCGTTACCCGTATTAAGAGAATTTCTCGGATTACCTTCACCTGTGCCTACCCAAATCTCTGAGGGATTTGATTGGTTGATTTTGATACTGCCAATGGCGAGCGTCGATTGTTCGTCAAAGATCGGTCTCCATGAAGTACCCGCATTGTCCGACTGCCATACACCACCTGAAGCCGCACCTACTAATAGCGTATTAGGATTTGACAGATCGACGTCGATTGCCGTAATACGACCACTCATGCCAGCAGGTCCAATATTTCGAAATTTCATTGCTTTGAAATCTTCGGTGTTGAACTGGCCGAAAACAACACCAGTAATCATAAGCATTAAGGCAGTTGAAAATGTCTTAAAAAAAGTGAAGAACATATAAAAATATTTTTAGTATAAAAAATAATGAAAGCGTTTTGCGATTGCGAACTCGAAAGATAAAAATTTATCATCGGAATAGATATAGTATCAGCAAAATATTTAATATTTTGTACAATCAGTATTGATGATGGCTTCTATCAAGATGCTAAGAAATATTATGGCTCACGCACAAATCGAAGTTCAGTTCTTGATCTCCTAAGGATGTTGCGGTATTTACCTCAAAAAAAACAGGAGCCCTCCCTTATGAGTTTTTAGAAAGAACTTATAAAGGTAAATTATTCCAATTGCTAAAAAAAATATTCAAAATATTGAAATAGCACGATGTAATATAGTTTGGGAAAGATACGGCAGCTAGATATGTTAATGTTATCTCAGCCACCTTACCGTAAAATAAAAAATTATTGTCAAATTTTTAAGCGCACAATGCCAATTAAAAACGGTGTTTGTTGTAAAACACTGTACACACGTTCTTACGGAATCACGCAATCATCAATAGATTAGATAATAATAGTAGGTAAAGTTCAAGTATAAAAAACAAAGTCGAACCTAAAACCTTAGGTTCGACTTGATTTCACATTTTTTTGAGGATAGTTGGAGGCTCCTTTCTTAAAACAATAAAGACAGATTGTAGCCATAATATAGCTAACAAGGGCAAAACAATAAATGACAATTTATTAAAAGCCCAAGCTCCTGAAAAATCAAAGTGCATTAATCTCATAACACCTCTTGTCATGCCGCAGGCATAGCATTCAACATTAAAAAGTACTCTCGATAGACATAAAGCTTCCCGATTATCAAAAAAAGTCTTCGGTAGCATCCATAAAATAAACGGTACTCCAACTAAAAATATGTGCACGAAAAAACGTACCATATTTCTCAATTTTTTCACTCGTGTGGGTTAAAGAGTCTCAGAATATGAACCATCTTTAGGACCTAAGTCACCAGTAATGATTCTCACTAAATCAATCAAAGCCCAAATACCACATCCACCTAATGTCAACAACTGAATGATACCGATAGTGGTATATCCAAGATAAAATCTGTGGATACCTAAAGCACCCACAAGTACAACAAGTACCAATGCAATCAATTGGCTCTTACCTTTTCCTGCTGGAGAAGTGTAATCGTCCGCAGCTTGCACTACTTCGTTTTTTACTTCTTTCGAAGTCATTTGTGGTGAAACGTTAGACTGTTTGTCTGTTGTAATTACTGTTAATTGATCATTTTTCTGAACAGGAAATGATGCATAACTAACATTGATAGCACAAAAAAGTGCAAAAGCAAAGGTTAAAAATTTGTTTTTCATAAATAAGGTTTAATTTTGGACGAAAATACAAACATATTTTATTTCACGACATGATTAGATCTTTTTTTCTTACAATAATGAGCTTTTATTTTTATGCTAACGCAGTTTATGGCCAAAACTATGAATTCTATGGTGTTGTGCTTTTAAATGGTAAAAAAGAAAATTCAATAGTCTATAAGATTTCCTTTGTAGAAAAGAAGGGTGTCATAAGTGGATATTCACTTACAGACATTAATGGTGACCATGAAACAAAAAACACCATTGCAGGCACCTATGACAGTAAGACAAAGATGATTACTTTTCAGGAAAAAAATATAATTTACACTAAGTCACCAATTTCCGCATCTTCTTTTTGCTTCATTACCTACACTGGAAAAATTAACTTATCAAAGGAGAAATCCAATATTTCGGGGCCATTTAAGGGAAAATTTCCTGATGGTAAGAAATGCATTGATGGTACGATGACATTGATTGGATCAAATACGGTGCTGAAACTAGTAAATAAGGCTAACAAACAGATTCAAAAATCAAAAAAACTAGACGAAGTCGAAAAAGAAAAGTACAATACCGTAAAGATATTTGATAGCCTTAGCGTTAATCAGTTGGTGGGCGCACAGAATATGAATATCTTTTCATCTTCCGAAAAAGTCAGTTTCGACATCTGGGATAATGAACAAGAAGATGGAGATATTATTAATTTGTATCATAACAACGAACTCATTTTAAAGAATTTTGAAGTCAAAAAGGCAGTATTCAAGGTAAATGTATCCCTGAAAGCAGATTCGAATATTTTTAAAATTGAAGCCATCAATCAAGGCACAGCTGGCGTCAACACGGCAAAAATCATAATGACTTCTGATGAGAAGTTGGAGTTTCAGTCTAATTTAAAAACGGGTGAATCCACCTCACTTACGATTTTTAAAAAATAATTATATAAAACTAGATTGAGGGCACACTTTTTGATATTACTATAATATATCATATTTAAAATGTTACCATTTAGAAACATGCACATATAAAATATATAATATGTCAACTTCAAAAAGGTTTTTAATCGCCATTTCCGCGATGGTGATTGGTCTCTTCTTTACTTCCTGCAGCACTAGTAATCATCGAAGATCTTCAGGAACGTTTAGCTCGACGTCTAAACGTAAGCATATTGATCAAAAGTCAAGAGAAGATAAACAGTACGCGTATAAATCACGTACAACATCAAAGTCAAAAAAGGAAAGTGGGCCTATTTCTACTTCCTATCAGCGCGACGAAATCATATTAACTGCCTTGAAATACACAGGTAAATCCTACAAATCAGGTGGCAAAACGCCAGAATCAGGATTTGATTGTAGTGGATTCACTAGTTTTGTAGTCAACCGCCGATGCCGCCAAAGGTCTGAAGGGCGGGCCAATGACCGTCAATCTCAACGATAGCATGGACGGCTTCAAGCTCGGCATCCCCGGATGCAACGTCGGCGGCAAGCGGAAGCTCTCGATCCCCTGGGAACTCGCCTTCGGCGAAAAGGGCGACACCAGACTCAAGGTGCCGACGCGCTCTGATGTCATCTACGAGATCGAGATCCTCGATGTCAAACCCATGCTGCTC
>JANMMV010000389.1:0-15336 GCA_031373565.1 Saprospiraceae bacterium | reverse complement strand
GGTCACGAGGCCCAGGACGACGGCGAGGTCGGCTACGCTGCGCGTCATCGGACCGGGCGTGTCGTAGCTCAGCGCGAGCGGAATGATGCCGTCGCGACTGAGCAGGCCGTGCGTCGGCTTCAATCCTACGATCCCGGTGGCCGAGGCGGGATTGCGAACCGACCCGCTTTTTACTTAGGGATTTTGATGGTCATCGTCGGAGTACAACTTTTTATCGCAGGGTTTCTAGGTGAATTAGTAAGCAGGAATGCACCTGAGCGCAATACTTATAGGATTGAGGCTGAGATTTGATGCATTAAATTATACATAGTACTAGTTAGGACTTGCTTGGTGTGATGTAATATATTGATCATTATAATGTTGTAACGATATTTGGAAATTTAAATGCATGACTTTTTGGTCAATTCAATGTAAACCTTTGCATTTTCCTTCTAAACTGGCTTTTGCCTTGTGCAGGAGGCAGATACTTTTTTGCAGTCGTCAAAAAAAGTATCCAAAAAAGACTTGTTCAAAAAAAGGCGATTGCAAGCACCGTTCGCTTTCAAATCTTCATGCTTTTTCTACTGCCCAGTGTGAGTATTTGCTTGGGTATCCGTTCAACATGTGGCAATAGACGCAATTCCGATTTTTCGCTCTCTATCGCTGGTTTTTGAACGGGTAAAAACCAGAATTCGTGTTTTAGGTAGGCATTGACATTTTTCTGCAGACCCTAACTACCCAAATACCGATTAGGAATATTGCTGGGTTTATAGTCGATACCATATTTAGCTTCCATCAACAAGCGTACTATCTCATATATATCAGATTCGTTTCGTTGAAACTGGCGAAGTAAACCCATCATAGCATAACTTATGGGGTTAACACCCGGTATAAAAGTCTCCCACTCATAACCTTTGCCCCAAATAAGTCCTGCCACGGTAAAGTGCAAATCAGCTTTATGGAGTAATAGTAATTTTAGCATATCAATCGACTTATTGCTATCTTGATTTACTGTATGGAATATGGGTGTTTGCTTACCAAAACCATATTCATCAGTACCCGCCATACAATTGACATCTGCACCATATTCCAGCAAAACTAAAGCACAAGATACATGGTCATACTCTGCGCAAATGTGTAATAAAGAAGCTTCAATCAAGGGAGTAAATGTACACTGGAGAGTGTAGGTTTTTGAAATGTTTTTAGGTTCATTTTCAAGAATACTCCGTAGTGAAGATGCATCATCCATGAGCACACTCAACAAGGCTTTATCTTCAAAGATAGCGCCGTTATTCACCATAGTTTCAATACATCTTTTGAATTGTGGGCCACGGGCATACATATTAATCAATTGATAAATGAGCGGCTTTCCGTCAACCAACAAATTAGGATCTAGTCCTTGCTGCAAGCAATCTTGAATACCTTCAGTTGAATGAAGTTCAAAGTGTATCAATATTTTTTGTAACAAATCCATTGAAAATATTTTACAAATTCATATCACAATAAGTAGCAAAATCAATCAGTGAATTGAATTTCAATGTGGGAATGTACTTATCGTCAACTGTGGGTGTCGCTCCCCCACTCTGCCGATCAAATCTCCGATCTATCCATACACTATCAAGACTCAAATCATACGCAGGCACATGATCATGATAAAGACTTTGCGCTACATGAAGAATACTAGATTTTGGGTATCCTTCGAGTAGTAATTTTTCAAAAACATACTCAAAAACACGATGATCGGGCTTGTAAGCACCAATGTCTTGAGCTGTATAGATATAATCAAAGTCGATATCCATAAGGGCAGCACTCTTGGATATGGATTCATTATCAATATTAGAAACGATGACTAGTTTGAAGTGCTTTTGTAAGCTCATTAAAGCTTCTGAAGTATCCGGAAATGCTGGCCACAAACCTACACTTTGACCGAATTTCTTCGCATCAATATTATTTGCATCAAAAGGTAAAGAATCCGCCATTTTAAGAATAACATCACCAAGCACTTTTGGGTAAAGCCATGTCGGGTTTTCGTTTTGGACGACAGTCTCAAAGCTCGCAAATAAAGTCAACAGGTCATCATCAGATTCAGTATCACAATTCAATTGTTCTCTCAAAGCCGCGATTATCCCTTGCTCCCAGTCTATCACCGTGCCGTAACAATCAAAAGTCAGTATTTTTTTATCTTGAAGGTGCATCTGGATTCTGTTTATTTTTAAAATAATAATATGCCGGAATCCCTAAAGCTAAAATGAGCATTCCACTCCATGATTCAGCTTTCATTGTTATCAAAGTATTAATAACAAATGCGATGGTCACAATCAAGTATATCAAAGGAACCAAGGGATATGGGCTGACTCGATAACCTTCCGATGGACCACCTCGCTGCCTAAAAACGAAAATGGCAGCCGTAGCCAGAGCCATAAAAATGATATCCATAAAGGTCACAAAAGTGGCTAGCTTGTCAAATGCTTGCCAGGCCACTACGAGCACCGATGCCCAAGCAGTCTGCGTTAACATGGCATTGACTGGAGTCCCATATGTAGGAGAAACTTTGGCTAAAGAAGCAAAAAATATTTTGTCAGTAGCCATAGCGAAATAAATGCGAGGCGCCGACATGGTGTAGATAGCAATACTTCCCATCACTGATAAGCATATCGCAATGGCCACCGCCATTCCACCCCATTCAAAACGGGTACTGACGGCATCGCTGGCAACCTTCTGACTTAGCGCCATCTGGTCGATTGGTAGTAATATCATGTAAGCAAAAATAACTGCCAAGTAGACGATCGTAACGATTGATGTGCCATACAACATAGCTCTAGGCACAGTACGCTTGGGCTCCACAGTTTCGCCAGCGAGATATGAAGCATGATGCCAGCCTCCCATCGACCAGAATACACCCACAAAAGCTAGCAGTATGCCACTCATCAAGTTCTGAGGAACATTTTGAGTGAGATTGAATTGGAGTTCATGATCCATGCTAGGTAAGTGATAAACACCTACGACAACGATCGCGACCATAGCCACGAGCTTCAATGTTGAAAAGAAGGTCGTTATATTTTGACTCATTTTGACACCGAAGATATTAATGATGGTAAGTACCCACAAGAGAGCAATACCAATCCATGGCTTATGATTCTCGTTGATAGTTACTAATACACTCAAGTATTTTACGAAGGCGAGAGATAGCGCTGCTAATGCACCGGTATTGACAATAAATAATACGATCCACCCGTACAAGAATCCAGCAAGATTACCATATGCTTCTTTGAGATAGACATAAACGCCGCCTTCTCGTGGAAACCGAGTTCCTAGTTCGGAAAAGGTCATAGCCCCAAGAAAAGACACAAATCCGCCTATAACCCAGGCCAGTAAAGCCCAGCCGTGATGTGGGAGGTGTTGCACAGTGCTAGAAGGCGTTACGAAAATACCAGAACCGATAGATGCGCCAACGGCGATAAGGGTAAGGCCACGAACATTCAATGCTTTTTTGAGTTCTCCCATGTGATGATTTGCTGATTATGAGGTAAATATACTAAAAGTATCTTCTCACAATTATTTTGACATCATATTCATAACATAATTGTATCTTTGGAGAATTAAGAAAAGAATGTATGCGAAATATATCTCTAGTCTTTACTATACTCTTTACATCCATTCTTGGCTATGCAAATCCACTTGGCCCGAGCCACCCTTTGTTGGGATACTCCACAGAAGTAATCATACCTTTTGACTATCAACAAGGATTTATGATTGTGGATATGGTAGTCGGAAGGGCACTTCCCCTTAAGTTCATTTTAGATACCGGCGCTGAAAACACAGTTATTTTCAAAAAAGACATAGCTGATGTATTGCGGCTACCCTACCACAAAAAAATTACCTTGCAAGGGTCCGATCTCAGTGAAGAAATAAACGCTTTTGTGAGTAATGGCTTGCATCTACAACTAGTAAATTGTCAAACAATTCGCAAAAACATCATCGTCTTAGAAACTAATTATTTAGTGTTAGAGCAATTTTTAGGGAAACAGGTAGATGGTATCCTAGGTGCCGATATTTTAGAAGGCTTAGTCATGAAAATCGATTATCAATATGGTGAAATCACGCTGATCAATCCGCACTACGGTATCAGCAAAATCATCAAAAATCATCAAAAATTTGATATCGACATTGCAGATAGCAAACCTTATCTTAACTGTGAAGTGGAGGTAGTACCCAACAAACGACTAATCAGTAAGATGCTTTTAGATACTGGAGCTGGTCTAACCTTTATGTTGCACAACAATACAGATACCTTGCTCAAATTACCAGAAAATATAGTGAAAGGCAACCTAGGAAAAGGTCTTGGGGGCGATATAGAAGGGTTCTTCGGTCGTGCACACAGACTAGGCTTCGGGCCATTTGAATTTAGAAGTGCATTTTGTAATTTCCAAGAGATAGATATTGATGTACTCCGCACCAAGAAAATCATTCGTAATGGTCTAATAGGCAATCTACTACTGGAACGCTTTAGTGTTATCATCGATTTTTCTGATAAGAAGCTATATCTAAAGAGTAAGAAAAACTATAACAAGGAATTCGAATATGACAAAAGCGGACTGCTGATTTTTGCCTTCGGACCATCTCTAAATCGTTATTTCATAAAAGAAATCATCGAAGGTTCTCCAGCACAAGAAGCCGGTTTAGCTCCTGGAGACATCATCGTTAAAATCAATAGATTGAGTACCAAGTTCTACACCCTCAAGCTGCTAAATAGAAAATTTGTTGGTAAAGTAGGCCGCAAAATAAAAGTCAAAGTCAATCGAAATGGTGAATACTTGGTAAAAGAAGTTGTCTTACGAGATTTGTTTTAATACAGTCGATTACACAGTGCTTTTTTCTCCATTTGAGCCGCAAGCTTTACTTTTTTTTGTTTACTGCTTTGGGCGAAGTAACCGCATTAAGCTGATTTACATATTTTAATATAGTTTGCAAATTTTCAGGATCACCCTCATTACTAAACATCTGTAATAGCGTTTCATATTCTTTGAGTCTCTCAACAATATAAGCTTTGCTGAGCTCTCGGACATTACCTGTACGTAGACTTAGAATATAATAACTAGAAACAGTTAGTTCTGATCCTGAACCCGCGGCACCTATAACTCCGTTAGCTTCACCTTTCGCATTAAAGACGATATAATTTCCAGATGTTATCGCTTGCATATACCCGAACCCCATTTTGAGCGGAAAGGCATTCATATAAACCGTATCTCCTTTTACGTAAGCATAAATCTTGGTTCTAATGTACTTTTCGGTAATCGAATCTGTCATTGACTCAAATTTTATATGAGTACCACCCATCATAAATATGTCAGCATTTGATCGCAGTACTTTTTTGAAATCAGCTTGAAAAGCCGGTAATTGATCTCTGAATTGTTCAAGATTTAGATATACCCCATTAGGAAAAGGACGCATACCTGTTGTTTGTTGCGTATTCTCCTGACTCTTTCCTAATTGGCAGGAAAATATCAAAAGTAAAAAGATCAATTTTCTGCTGCTCATATTCTTTAGTTTTAACCAAGATAACGCTAAAATAAAAAGAGTTGTCCTCAACTAAGAAGACAACTCATCTAATTTACTATTTTTAAATATATTCTTTTACACTGCAAAACTTTCTCCGCAACCGCATGTCCGCGCAGCGTTCGGATTATTGAAATAAAAACCTTTGCCATTCAATCCTCCTGAAAACTCTAATGTTGTGTTGCATAGATAAAGAAAACTCTTCAAATCAGTCACAACTTTCACACCATTATCATCAAACAATTGATCATTTGGCTTCGATTCATTATCAAAATCCATAACATAGCTCAACCCTGAACAGCCACCACTTGTGACACTGACTCGTACGAAATAATCAGTTCCGAGATTTTTGGTCTCGATGATCTCGTGGATTCTTTCTTTTGCGCTATTTGCTACAAACAACATACTTCAAAATTTACATATCCAAAAAATAAAGATAGTTTCTAAGCAACTACCGCTAGATTTTTCTGCTTATAATCAGCAATAGCTCCCTTAATAGCGTCTTCCGCTAAAACTGAACAGTGAATTTTAACCGGTGGCAAAGCTAACTCTTCGACGATGGCCATGTTGTCAATGGTCAGTGCTTCATCGATCGATTTGCCCTTGAGCCATTCAGTCGCTAAGGAAGAAGAAGCTATAGCCGATCCACATCCAAATGTTTTGAACTTCGCATCGATTATCGTTTGTGTCTCTTCATCTACTTCGATCTGAAGTCTCATCACGTCACCACATTCGGGTGCACCAACCAAACCTGTACCAACCGTTTTTTTGCTTTTGTCAAGCGTACCCACATTTTTGGGATTTTGAAAATGGTCTAGCAATTTTTCTGAATATGCCATAATATCTTGATTTTCTATTTATACTAATGAATACAACGTAAATGTTTGAATTAATGTTCCGCCCAAACGACTGAATCTAAATCCACACCCTCTTTGTACATCTCCCATATCGGGCTTAAATCTCTCATGTGATGCACACCTTTGCTCACCATCTCTATCGCATCGTCTATATCTTGGTCTGTTGTAAATCTACCCAAACTAAATCTTATCGAAGAGTGTGCAAGATCGTCACCTAAACCTAGTGCAACCAAAACATAACTAGGCTCTAGTGATGCAGATGTACAGGCTGATCCTGATGATACAGCGATATTTTGATTGAAAGTCATCATCAAACCTTCTCCTTCAACGTGCTTAAATGAAATATTGGTGACATGCGGCATACGAGAGTCGACATTTCCATTGATATATACTTCTTCAACATTATCAACAAAATATTTCTCTAGTCTATCACGCATTTTGGATAAACGAGCAGCGTCGGCATCCATCTCTAATCTTGCGATCTCTGCTGCTTTTCCGAATCCTACAATGCCCGGTACATTAAGCGTACCAGATCTCATACCCCGCTCGTGACCGCCGCCATCCATTTGGGATGTTACTTTCACACGTGGGTTTTTTCTATTGACAAAAAGTACACCGACTCCTTTGGGTCCGTACATTTTATGCGAGGTAAATGCTAGCAAGTGAACACCAACTTCACGTGGGTGTGTCTTGATCTTGCCTACTGCTTGGGTTGCATCTGACATAAATAAAATGCCATGTTTGGCACAAATATCGCCTATCTCTTTCATCGGTTGGATGACCCCTGTCTCATTATTTGCCCACATGATCGAAATCAAAATGGTTTTAGGTGTTATTGCCGCTTCTAATTCAGCAAGGTCTATTAGACCATCAGATTGAACATCAAGGTAAGTAACACTGCCACCCATTTTCTCGACCTTTTTGCATGAATCAAGTATCGCTTTGTGCTCAGTTTTGGCAGTGATAATATGGTTACCCTTGGAGGCATACATTTCAAAAACACCTTTTATCCCTAGGTTGTCAGACTCCGTTGCACCTGACGTAAAGATGATCTCTTTTGAATCAACATCAAGAAGAGCTGCTATTTGCTCACGCGCATAGTCCACTGCTTCCTCGGCTTTCCACCCAAAAGGATGGTTTCTTGAAGCCGAATTGCCCGGAATATCATAAAAATATGGGAGCATGGCTTCGACAACGCGTGGATCAGTAGGTGTAGTTGCATTATTATCTAGGTAAATTAGCCTTTGTTTGTCCATGTTTTTGTATCAATTTTACAAGTTAAAGACAAAATTACAGCTAAAAAGTTTATTAGAGAAGTTATTAATCTACTGTAGATTCTGCCCGGAGTCCAAATAGATAGATATAACCAAATAATATATGCTTTACATCTTGTCTCTCAGTCTTATAGTCAAAAATAGGCTTCAATAAAAAAAGGTTAAATAGTATGTTAATGGGGAGAAGGGAAAACGGAAAAAGGCGAAGGGTGATTGGTTTGCCAATTTTAAATGACTTGTTCCTATTGGTACGAGAATGGTTTGGCGTACGCCAATATTTTCTTAAATTTTTACTGGAGCTAAAGCCAAACGCAACTCAGAAAAATGAAACGGTAAAATTCATTTGACAAAGGCTTAAGCCTGTGGAAGTAAATCAAATCAAAAAAATGGCTTTAGCCAAAAAGATATTTCCTAAGGCCACTCAACCGTCGTTTTTACAGGAAAATGATCCGAATAACCCTCTTTTATAATCTTACAACTATGAATGTCAAGCGTAGGATCGACAAAACAGTAATCAATGCGCAGAAGTGGGATAACCCCATTATAAGTAGTGCCTACACCAGTGCCTGCAGTCCTAAAAGCATCTTTTCCTAGTTTAGAAAATACTTGATAGGTATAGGATTGCGGTGGATCATTCAAATCACCGGCTAAGATAACTTTATGTGGGCATTTCTCAACATTCGCAGTTATCAGCCCAGATTGCTTGACACGTTTGATGTGTTTATTCTTAAATTTGGATAGCATACCACGGATGTCATACCAAGCTTGCTTTTGGTCTAGGTCTGTTTGATTTGCCAATTTCTCGGCATCCCGAGAGATCTGGTTAGATTGCAAATGATAACTATAAACCCTGATGGTATCGTATGGTGTCTTGATATCAGCCCATAGACATGAATTGGTGCGAGTTCCGAAATCAATCTCTCCTTTCTTGATGATCGGAAATTTACTGACAATGACTGCTCCTTTGTTTTTTGCATGAAAGTTATAATCTTTATCAAAAGCTTTCTTCAAAACTTCCATACCATAATCACCTACTTCTTGAAAACAAAAGATGTCAACATCGTCAAATTCTTGCAAAAAACTTACCATTGCACCACGCTTTAGGCTCTTTTCACCTTTGTCTTTGTCGTAGGCAAATAAGGCATTAGATATGTTGTAATTCACTATAGAAATATTGTCCTTTTCGGTGTCCCCTTTCGGTGCATTAAAAGCTATAAACCCAAAAAATTGATTATAACCAAGCAGTAAACAGACCAAAGAAGGCCATATTAGGGCCCATTTTCTAAAAACCCAATACGTTATAAAAAGAAAGTTAAATAGAATCAATACGGGATAGAAAACACCAAAAAAAGATAGAACCCAGGTGTAATTAGGATTGACATGTGGAGCTATATAAGCAAAAAGCGTCATGATAATAACACCGATATTGCCCCATAACATTAACCTATCTAAAAATTTCAATTTTATGTCAATCTTTTTTACTTGCGTTCTCCAAAATATTTCTTTCGTTTTCAGTCAGGCTATCAAAACCTGATTTCTTTATCTTCTCCAAAATACTATCCACATTTGAAGTTGGGTCTGGTCGGGACTGCCTATTGTCACTTACCACCGTCATTGACTTTTTAGATCGGGCCACATTTGAACGTTTTTTCCTTTTAGCCGCACCGACCCATTCAAAATCTAAAATATCACTACCTCGGCTCAGTAAATAAACGTACAAAAAGCCAAACATAGTACCTCCCAAGTGCATGACGTGTCCACCGGAATTATCCATACCTCGAGTACCAATAATATCAAAAAACAAAATCAATAATCCAATATACTTTATCCGAACAGGACCTATCAAAATCAAATTGATCGAATAGTCTGGCGATATAGCGACCGCTGCAAATACGATGGCTAATATGGATGCTGATGCGCCAAGTGCATAGCCACCTCCTAAAAAGAAAAATGATGATGCAAAAGTCACTGCCAACATGTATAATAAGGCTGCTATAAGACCACCTGCCACGTAAACTGGCAATATTTTGCGATCTCCCACAAGATCACCGAAGATATTCCCAAAGGTGTAAAAAAGCAACATATTCCACAAAAGATGTCTAAATCCTTCATGAAAGAACATGTGCGTTATCAGTGACCATGGCTGTCTAATTAGCTGGCCAAAACTCGACGGAAGCATAAAATAGTCAGCAAAACTTGCATAAAATGATGGCGCAAAAGCATTTATCAAAGCAAATACCATGTAAAAACCTACATTGACAATGATGATTTTGTTGACCATATTGCCATAGGAAAAAGTATTTCTTATATCTTCTTTTATTGATGTAAACATAGGAGTTTTTAACTCTTTTTATAATTAAAAAATGCTATCTCAACTTGGCAAATCCCCAATTAAGTACTAACAAAAAACCTACAATCGCACCGCCTACGTGTGCCCAATGTCCAATGCCAGAATCATAGCCGGTTACGCCAGCAAAAATGCCATAGAGTACCATAAAGATGGCAACATACTTTGACTTAATCGGCACAGGTATAAACATCATGTACATCTCAACATTGGGCAACATTGTCGCAAAAGCAACCATAACACCACTAATAGCGCCAGAAGCACCGAGACATGCACCTTGGGTAAAGAACATTTGCGCCAATCCACCTACAATACCAGCTGTGAAATACAATATGAGGTATTTTTTCGGTCCTATCAACATCTCCACATGTGATCCGAACAGATACAAGCCCAACATATTGAAAATGAGATGCTTCTCATTGCCATGCATAAACATACTGGTGATGATCTGGTATGGCCTAAATCCATATGTTTCTCCATCAGAAAATTGATATTCTTGACCTGGAGATATTAAAACGAAATGAGGGTCTAAATGCAAAAAAGCAAGAAAATACTTTACTGAAAAGTAAATCAACACGTTGATTATCAATAGATTTTTTGTGATTTCTTCAATTCGAACCATAATGCAGAATGTATATTAAAATACAATAATATGAAAAATGTTTGAATAACACCTAATTATTTGAATCGGCTAGCTATTTCGTCAGCTTCTACAGTGATAAAACACTTTTTGCCATTAGGACTTTTACCGGGCATTTTGCAGGCAAATAATTGATCAATTAGATTTGTCATTTCTTCTTTCTCAAGTTTTCGACCTCGCTTTATACAGGATGAAGCAGCCATGGCTCTAGCTAGATTATCTTCGATCGAAAGCTCGAATTCTAGATTAGAAACATATAAATCTAAGATATTCTCAATTACTTGATCTATACTAACCGTCGCATCCAGCCCTACAGGTGTACCGTGGATGACAAAAGTATTTTGGCCAAATTCAGCCATTTCAAAACCAAGGGAATTGATCCTGTCGATGATATTCTTCAGGACGGTAGCCTTGCCTGCAGACAACTCGATAGATATAGGAAATAGCTCTTTCTGCGACGACACTTCACCATTCTGAAGACGTTCGAAGTACTGCTCATATAAGATGCGTTCGTGTGCTGCATGTTGGTCTATGATAAGGATGCCCGACTTTACAGTATATACGATATATGCGTTGTGAAGTTGCATAGGCGCTTGACCTTGAACGACAGAACTGCCAGATTCTGCAAATGGTATTTGATAAGCTTCGTGCTCAATGATATGGGCATCGGGGTGCGTATTGGATTCGTCGTTGCTGATTTGGGTAATACCTTTATATACTTCTTCCCAATCTCGACGTGCTCTTGTCTCTTGCCCAGGTCTAAAAACCGCGCCACCCTCCCAATTAAATGATTTTTGTTCTGTTTTCGCTTCGACAGCAGTATTAGATTCTAATGGAGCAGTTGATTTGTATCTACTACCGAAATTTTGATCAACACCAAAATCGAGCATGGGACTCAAGCTATATTGACCAAGTGCATGCTTGAGACTCACGCGTAGATAATTATAGATCATCCGTTCGTCTTCAAACTTTATCTCTGTCTTCGTGGGATGCACGTTGATATCGATTCCTGCAGGATCTAAGTCTAGGTATAGAAAATAAGTAGGATATACGTCCTTTGTAATAAGATCTTCGTAAGCAGCGCGTATCGCATGATTTAGATAATTGCTTTTGATAAATCTATTATTGACGAAGATATATTGGTCGCCAGCTGTTTTACGGCTGCCATCTGCTTTTCCTATAAATCCACTGATGTTAACCATATCAGTTTCTTCGCCCACAGGTATTAGTTTATCATTGATATGCTTGCCTATGATGCCTACTATACGTTGCTTAAGATTGCTTGTAGGTAGATGATAGATTTCATTACCATTGTGATGGAAGCTGAAGTGTACGTCTGGACTTGCGAGCACGACTCTATGAAATTCATCCAGAATATGTTTGAGTTCGACGGGGTCAGACTTCAGAAATTTTCGTCTCGCGGGCACGTTGTAAAACAAGTTTTTGACCGTAAAACTAGTACCTGGCATGGCTTGCGTAGGCTCTTGTTTTGTGATGCGTGATGCTTCGATAACTAGTTTAGTGGCCATTTCTTCATGCGCTTGTCGAGTGATCAACTCTACTTGTGCAATCGCTGCCATTGATGCCAAAGCTTCGCCTCTAAACCCCATTGTTTTGATACTAAATAGATCGTCGGCACTTCGTATCTTGGAAGTAGCATGTCTCTCAAAAGCCATCCGTGCATCGGTTTCGCTCATACCTTTGCCATCATCGATGACTTGGATACTCGTCTTGCCAGCGTCTTTGATGATGAGTTTGATCTGTGTAGCCCCGGCGTCGATCGCATTCTCCAACAGCTCTTTGACCACAGATGCAGGTCGCTGTATGACTTCGCCAGCTGCTATCTGATTAGCAATACTATCGGGGAGTAATTGTATGATATCGGGCATAGAATCTAAAAATAAAATATAGGGTGTAAGATAGGCAAATGTTGGAAATGTTTGGGTGAATCGACTTAATAATGGCATAATAAAAACAAACCATTTAGGTAGTAAGATGCATTCAGCACCCACCCGAACAATTGCTGACATTTGTCTTTTAATTAATCAGATTTTACTTAAGTGTGTGCCGAAATGCCAAAAAACTAAAATGCCCATAACATCTTGACATTATGGGCATTTTTATTAATTTGCAATATGAACGAATGTAATTACTTACACGTCAATATTAGCATATTTGGCATTCTCTTCGATAAACTCTCTACGTGGTGGTACTTCGTCGCCCATCAACATACTGAAGATTCTATCCGCTTCTATCGCATCCATGATCGTCAACTGTCTCAAGATACGCTCTGCTGGATCCATTGTTGTTTCCCACAATTGCTCGGCATTCATCTCTCCAAGACCCTTATAACGTTGGGTTTTGATAGAGTTATCCTCTTTGTTACCACCTGAGTAGGTCTCGATAGCACGAGCACGCTCTTCATCATTCCAGCAATAAACAAAGTTTTTGCCTTTGCGAACTTGATATAATGGCGGAGCTGCAATATAGATATGACCAGCTTCGATCAATGGTTTCATATATCTAAAGAAGAATGTCATAATCAATGTAGAGATATGGCTACCGTCGACGTCGGCATCACACATGATGACTATCTTGTGGTATCTAAGCTTTTCGATATTGAGTATCTTATCACCATCTTTCTCTTCGATGCTGACACCTAGAGCGGTAAACATGTTTTTGATCTCTTCATTCTCATAGATTCTATATTCCATGGCTTTCTCGACATTGAGGATCTTACCTCTCAGTGGTAGAATCGCTTGGAAGTGACGATCACGACCTTGCTTAGCTGTTCCACCTGCCGAATCCCCTTCCACAAGGAATATCTCTGATTCAACGGGATCTTTAGAACTACAATCTGACAATTTACCGGGTAGACCACCACCTGTCAAGATATTCTTGCGCTGAACCATCTCACGTGCCTTACGAGCTGCGTGACGTGCTGTAGCTGCGAGTATGACCTTGTCTATGATACGTCGAGCATAAATAGGATTCTCTTCAAGGTACGCTTTGAGTACATCACCGACGCAACGAGATACGATACCAGTGACTTCTGAGTTGCCTAACTCGCCTTTCGTTTGACCTTTGAACTGTGGCTCGGGTACTTTGACAGAGACGATGGCCGTAAGACCTTCTTTGAAATCTTCTCCTGCAATCTCCATCTTCAGCTTTGCAAACATACCATTATCATCACCATACTGCTTAAAAAGCCTAGTGATCGCACGTCTGAAACCTTGTACGTGTGTACCTCCGTCTCGCGTATTGATATTGTTTACATACGAAAATATATTCTCTTGATAGCCAGTGTTGTATTGCATGGCAACTTCGACTTCGACTCCTTCTTCCTTACCTGTCACGTAGATCGGCTCTTCAATCAGTGGAGGCCGTGTTTCATCTAGAAACTTGACAAATTCTTTCAAGCCACCTTCTGACATATAGTCTGTACGCTTAAATGATCCGTCTTCTTCGACTTCTCTTTCGTCTGTCAAAGATAGTCTCAAACCTTTATTTAGGAAAGAAAGCTCTCTGATACGTCCCGCGAGTGTTTGGTAACTATATTCAAGTGTTTCAAAAATCGTTGAATCTGGCCTAAATGTTACTTGTGTACCATGTCTATCAGAATCTCCTAGTGTTTTGACTGGGCCAAGAGGGATACCTGTACTATACTCTTGTTCAAAATATTTGCCATCTCTGTGCACTTCTACACGGACGTATTCGGATAATGCATTTACGCACGATACACCTACCCCGTGTAGACCACCCGATACTTTATATGTGTCCTTGTCAAACTTACCACCTGCGTGGAGGACAGTCATGACAACCTCGAGCGCTGATTTCTGCAACTTCTCGTGCATGCCCGTAGGAATACCACGACCATTATCTAACACTGTCACCGAATTATCTTTGTGGATAATGGTATCGATATCAGTACAATGGCCCGCGAGGTGCTCATCTATCGAGTTATCAATAACCTCCCATACTAAGTGGTGGAGACCTTTGACATCGGTGCTACCGATATACATCCCAGGTCTTTTTCTAACGGCTTCTAAACCTTCTAGCGCCTGAATATTGTCGGCACCATAATTTTGATTCTTACTTTTTTCCTTTTCGTCGCTCATTGGCTGATTCTAATAATAAATTTAGGACTGCAAAAATACTAAATATTTACCACAAAAGAGCATTAAATCAATATTTAATGTCTTAAAAATCAACGTTTTTACAGATTTTTTGCCCTGAATGACTTCGATTGATCGAAACAATTAAGTTTACTAAGATAATTTAACTCGTGAATGCGCTATCACAAGGCATTGGCTGCCAAAAACTAGTAACAATCGCCCCAATTCCTAATTCTGTCGTTTGTCTACTAGAGTGACACTTCCCTTGTAAAAAGAAACTTTATCATCGATGAAAGTGACTTTGGCCATAAACACAAAAACGCCAGGATCTAGTCTTGTCCCATTAAATGTACCATCCCAACCATCCGTTTGTGACAAATCAGGAATAAAATTTTCTTTCGTAAACAGGAGATTACCCCATCGATCATAAATATTAAATGTCTCCACCTCTCTGACATCAGGACCCACAACGACTTGGAAATAATCATTGAATCCATCTCCATTCGGTGAAAATGCATTGGCAAAATAGACGTTCCTTATGTCTTTGACTGTGACGATAATTTGATCG
>JANMMV010000346.1:0-6581 GCA_031373565.1 Saprospiraceae bacterium | reverse complement strand
CAAGGCCATGTTTAATGAGCACGGTAAAAAGGTAAAAAAAGCAGGACCATCTACACCGACACTAATCTTAGGGCTTTCAGGAGCACCACAAGCAGGTGAAAAATTCAAAGTAATGGCATCTGACGCCGAAGCGCGCCAACTAGCAGCTAAGCGAGGTCAGATAGAGAGAGAACAAACAAATCGCGCTAGCAAACGTATAAGCTTGGATGAAATCGGTCGTCGTCTTGCATTAGGTACATTTAAGGAATTAAACCTTATCGTCAAAGGAGACGTTGATGGATCTATCGAGGCATTGGCAGATTCATTGATCAAATTGTCAGTAGCTACTATCCAAGTCAATGTGATTCACAAAGCCGTAGGAGCAATAGCCGAGTCGGATGTACTTCTTGCATCTGCGTCTGATGCGATTATTATAGGTTTCCAAGTTAGACCATCTGCTAATGCTAGAATTCTTGCAGAGCGTGAAGGTGTACAGATCAAAACATATTCTATCATTTACGAGGCGATCGAAGAGATCAAGTCGGCAATGGAAGGTATGCTAGAACCAACCCGAGAAGAGAAAATCGTTGCACAGGTTGAAGTACGTGCTATCTATAAGATGTCCAAAATTGGAACTATTGCAGGATGTTATGTAACTGAAGGTAAGATTACACGTAATACGCACATCCGTGTCATACGAGATGGTATCGTAGTATTCCCAACAAAAGAAGGTGCACATGGCGAAATCCTATCATTAAAGCGATTTACGGAAGATGTTAAAGACGTCCGTAATGGAATGGAATGTGGTATCACAATCAAAAGCTATGGTGATATCCGTGAAAACGATATCATAGAAGGATACGATATCATAGAAGTTAAGCAAACACTAGGCTAGTAATAGCCTTTAATACGATAGAAAAGGGATTTCTCGCAAGAGTTGTCCCTTTTTTATTTCCAAGTTGCTCATATCTTTTTTAAAGAAATTATTTCCAACCATGTAATTGTTTGTAGTGAGTGCTGGACTATACAAGCATCTCGAACAACATAGGATTGTTATTGATGTGTTCAAAACTAATTTCTGCATCTAAAAATCGCTGAATGAGACTTTCGAAGTCATTTGCATCGGATAACTCTAATCCTACAAGTGCGGGTCCGGTATCTTTGTTGTTCTTTTTTGTGTATTGAAAATGAGAAATGTCGTCATTAGGTCCTAATAAATGTAAGAAATCTCTTAACGCCCCTGATCTCTGTGGAAAACGCACAATAAAATAATGTTTTAGACCTTCATAAAGCAGTGAACGCTCTCTAATCTCCTCAGTCCGAGCTATATCATTATTGCCACCACATAATATGATGGCCACTGTTTTGCCTTTGATTTGTTCCTTAATAAAATCCAAAGCAGCAACAGATACAGCACCAGCAGGTTCAACAACAATGGCGTCTTCTTGGTACAGTTGCAAGATAGATGAGCATATCTTGCCCTCAGGTACGAGAATAATATCATCTACCACTTCTTTGCATATTTCAAAGCTTAATTCACCCATTTTCTTAACTGCAATGCCATCAGCAAAATTATCAATACTTTGCAATTTGACAACCTGACCGTGTTTAATAGATTGTTCGAATGATGGTGCGCCAGCAGCTTCTGTGGCTATGATTTTTGTTTGCGGTGAGACTTGATTGAAATATGATCCTACACCTGCCAACATACCTCCACCTCCTACCGCTATCAGTAGATAATCTATAGGTTTATTGATTTGCCGTAAGATTTCTGGCGCGATCGTTCCTTGACCTGCCATCACATCTACATCATCAAAAGGATGTATAAAAGGGATATTTTTGCCTTCAGCAAAGGAAATAGCAAGTTTATTTGCGTCATCAAAAGTATCGCCTATTAGCACAATATCTATCCAATCACCACCGAAATGGCGCACCTTACTGATTTTTTGGTTGGGTGTAGTTGAAGGCATATAGATCGTGCCTTTAATACTAAGCGCTGAGCATGCAAATGCGACTCCTTGGGCATGATTGCCTGCACTTGCGCACACTATTCCATGCTGTGTTGCCGACGGTCCGAGCTTTTTGATTTTGTGGTAGGCACCTCTTATTTTGAATGAACGTACTACTTGCAAATCCTCTCGTTTGAGATAGACCGTACATTCGTACTTCTCGGATAATCGCTGATTGAGCTGACACGGTGTTCTCGCAATGACACCATCAAGATTGATGGAAGCAGCTTCTATGTCACTCGGACTAATAATCATGTTTCATTAATCTATTCGTAATTTACAATTCCACCAATTTGTCTCAAAAGTGGCATGATTTTTTTCATAAAATTTGATTGCAGGCTCATTCCAGTCGAGTACTTGCCACTTTACAATTTTGGACCCACGTTCGCGAGCGTCTGATAAAAACTGGTCAAACAATATCTTACCAAGGCCAAATCTTCTATAGTCTGGTTGGACGTAGAAATCTTCAAGATAAAATCCTTTACCATTCCAGGTGGAAAAATAGTCGTACGAAAGTGTCATTCCAACGATTACATCATAAATCGTTGCGACATTACAAATGATCAAACCACTATCAAAAGCCTCCTCGTAATCTGATAGGGTAGTGGTGACAGCATCGGGCTCCTTTTCGTAGATGGCTAGCTCTATTACAAGATTATGTATAGACTGAAGGTCATCGCGATTTGCTTTTCGAATTTCGATATTAGAAGGTGATGTCATAATTTAAATGTTTTGAAGGTTAAAGATAGATATAAACCAATCCTAGTGTTACTACACCATCACCGCCTTGTGTCAAAAAATAATCTTGCCTGTCAACGACATACCTTAACTTATTTAAAGTTCAAATATATTATGGTTTACCGTAACGAATGAATCTATTATCTATTTCTATTACAAACGCCACAAAAGAAATATGTGGATTAGTTCATTGATAATCAATTATTTAAGATGATCTATATTACAGTGCTTAAACACCAAATTATCATCAAATAACAAAGTTATTGTACGTGCTGAAGAGTGATGATCTTGATAGGCGATAATACCTACAATGAAAATAGCAGCCAACCAACTTATGCTAAACAATATTTTTTGCCCGGAAGGCTTTTAATTAAACCTTTGAATTCTAATCCTAGTAATAAGCTTGATACAGATGATGGGGACATTTCCAATGCATAAGTCAATGCATCTATCGATATTTCTTTTTGTGTTTTTAGAAGGTCCATTAATTTCGACTCGTCGGGCTCCAGGACCACAAATAGTTGTTTTTGGATTACCTTACCTTTATCAATATCATCCCATCTCATGATATACGCAATATCTTCGGCGGATTCGAGAAGGTGGGCTTTGTTTTGTTTTATTAGTTTATTGCATCCCTCAGATAAATCTTCACCGACAGGACCAGGTAGCGCAAATACATCTTTGTTATATTCATTTCCAAATTCGGCGGTGATAATAGATCCGCCAGATCGTTTGGATTCTATGACGACTATTACATCACTCAAGGCTGCTATAATCCTATTACGCATAGGAAAATTTTCCCTATCTGGTTTTGTGTTGATTGGAAACTGAGTTAAAATACCACCACCAGCTTCTATCATTTTAGTCGTCAAAGACTTATGTTCTGCTGGATAAATTCTATCTTGACCGTGGCCCATTACACCGATAGTAGGTATACCTAAAGCAACGCTTTGTCTATGAGCCGCCGCATCTACTCCATAAGCCAATCCACTAATAAGCAGTGCATCGTAAGAAATCAAACCTTGTATTATTCGATCGCAATGTAGACGACCATAATCAGACGGCTGCCTAGTTCCGACTACTGCCACCGTTCTGTGATGATTGAGATCAGCACTACCTTTGTAATATAAAATAATGGGACTGTACTCAAAATGAGATAACCTCTTTGGGTAAGAGCTATCCATATAGGTCAATACTTGGATGCCATGCTTCTCGGCATAACGATACTCTTTCTCCGCATCGATTAATGATGTTTTGGGCTCAAAAGAACTGATAAAGTGCTCTCCGATACCGGGGATGTTGAGCAAAAACTTCTTGGTTGCACTGAAAACACCTTCAATGCCTCCACAGTAAGAGATCAAAGATTTTGCCGTGACTGGACCGACCTTATCGTGCATGGATAAAGCTATATGATAGATTTTTTCTTGCTCTGTCATTGCAACATTTTAGCAGCTTCAGCCCATCGATTAGCTTCAACGGTACTACCAGCTGCGGCATAAGCCATAGCCATACCTTCAACAACAGATCTATCATTGCTCCTAATATTATATGCGTATGTTAGGTATTGAATTGCCCACACTTTTCGATTATCCTTAAACTCTAGCAATTGGAGCCCTACGTCTTTATAAAAGGCAAATAGATGTTCATCATTGCCTGTTGTCTTCATATACTCACTAAAATCTTTAATAAAGGGAAGATCCGGACGGCGCAGAATGATTGGTTTCAAGTTTTTTACATACAACAAAATGTCATACTCTATTTTATATCTTTCTGAAGCATTGCCCAACAGCATTTGGTTACCATTAGCATAATCAGGAATTATATCTACTGATCTTTGAGCATATAATTGCGTAGAATCTAATAAATTGTAAAGATATTTAACCTGTTTGGGTCCTTGAGCATTTGGAAATTTATCTTGATATTCCTCAAAGTAAGCCGTAGCCATAAATGCATTTGCTCTGGCACTATTAGGTGATGCAAGCACTGCTGAACGATTTAATGTCATACTATCTTCCCAAGCAGGTACTCTGTCTAACACTTTCCAACTATAACCAGCTACCATCGCCAAGGTCAATCCCAAACCTACCCATTTTCCAGCAGACCCTAACTTTTTGCTCAATGATTCTGATAACAAATAGGCAACTATGATGGCAAAACCTGCTGACGGAATGAACAAAAATCTTTCATTCATAAATGTACCTACGTTTACCACAATATTTGACATCATAGATAATGCACAAATAAATAACAAAATACCATACGCATAACTAGATTTAGTTTTCCAGCCACGCCAAGCGAAATATCCAAGTAAACTATAAAATGCCACACTTAGCATAGGGATCGCAGTAAAAATCGATACTTTAGGAATTTGATAGGGATAATAGTCGTGTGATAATGGATGTGGAAATAGTAGCAAACCGATGTATTTAAGTAATGTATACATAGTGCTTCCCATTCGTTCAAGTTTCGTCATTCCATAAAATGGATTATTCATGACGTCCTGTGCTTCACCACCTATAAACTGTCCGACTACAAGCGTTCTGATTATAATAAATAGAACGGAGACCGCTAATAAAGTCATTGTGACCGTCTTAATAATGTGGCTTTTTCCGTGGCTGTAAAAATAGATCGAAAGTGGTATGATGGCGAGGAAAGTCAAGGCATTTTCTTTTGACAGTAATGCTAAGAAATAGCTTACGATTGTGGTTAAAAGCCAACCTTTTTTGGATGAATCACTATATCTTAATGCTCCATAAAGAGCCCCTAGGGAAAACAACATCGTCATGATCTCATCGCGCCCCTTAATATTTGCTACAGCCTCAACATGGACTGGATGCGTAGTATAAATTAATGCTGCCCAAAATGGAATAGATAAATACCATGATGAAGAATAATTTCTAAACAATAACGAGCAGCACAATAGAAATAATAGGCAGGTCAGAGAATACAAAATGATATTAATACAATGACTGATCATTGGATTTTGTACACTCAAAACACCTTGCTCAATCGCAAACGTAGCGATGGATAGTGGACGATATCTATTACCTTGAACAAGATTTTCAGTTTTTCCAAAATAACCCACAAAACTTTCCTTAGTCATAATATCACCAATTCCCGCAAATCCTTTTTTAGTAAATGCATTATCAGTAATAACTATTTTATCGTCTAATACATAACCGAAATCCATCGATTGATAGTAAATTGCAAAACTCAGAATAGCTATTACTAAACTAGCAATATCATACTTTTTTAAGAATTTTCCTTGATAGAAATCACCAACTGTATGGGGCAAAATGATCTTCTTCGGCTCTTCTATTTTTTCTTTCTTTTCTTTGGACTTACTCATGAAATGTGTTTGAAGTGCAAAGATTTATAAATTTTAGCTTATTTTTGTACTATCTATACACAAATTAGCCTATTAAACATGAATCATATAAGGATGTTAATCCTAGTCTTACTACTTTCGGTAAGTAGCACGCTCGCCGTACATTGTCAAATCAACATCAAAGTAGGATATTCAGGATCCTTTCCACAGAAATTTGAAGTTAATAAAGTAATCTCTGATTTCAATAATGGCATTGGAAAGTCGCTCGAAGACAAGATGGACGAAATTACATCTTTGAATGGTTTGACATTAGGAGCAAGGTATCGGTGGAAAAAATTCGGCGTAGATGTTTCGTGGCAAAGTCTGAGCTCTAAGAGCGATTTTGTGGGTAATATAGAAGTCGTAGGTCAACCTTTACAGAGGATCACTGATAGGTGGTTTATATCAGATACAGATTTTAGTCTTGGCTTAGAAAATTATTTTGGCAACTTTGGATACGGTGCCTCATTTGGATACAGCACGTTGAG
>JANMMV010000287.1:0-1650 GCA_031373565.1 Saprospiraceae bacterium | reverse complement strand
CCTCCATTGGCTTCTACAAGCTCCACCGCTCTGACAAGCGCGTACCACTCATCGTAAGGATTGATAATAAAATTGACACCGTCACCATTAAATTCAGCATCGTTGTTTTTGAACGAGATTTTGGATGTCGTTTCGGGTGTTTTACTGATACAAACAAGGAGTTTCATTGGTCTTAATTATTTTATTTTTTAACTTTGAGTATAGTTTTTAATTAAACAAGGCCAAAGCTATGTTTGTTCGCTGCTCAACGAATAATTTTCATAACTTTGCGGCACAAAAATACATTTTTATTCTATTTACGATCGATTAGTAAGATTTTGTGCACTCAAGATAATTCACTTTGTTGGCATGAGCATACAATTCCCCTTCAGGGGCTCATGGTAATGATGATGTTTTTTTTTAAAAAAAAACCACTAACGTTAATAATTTTTAAGTGATCCTATGGCAGACAGGCTTCATACATTAATGGAAATGCACTCCGCAGATATGAGTGATTCGTTTATTACATACGCGTTGGCAAAAGAATATGAGTCGCACGAACAACTTGATAGTGCTTTGGAGATTTATCTGCAACTTCGTGAATCAGATCCCATGTATGTTGGACTTTATTACCATCTCGGAAAATTGTACGAAAATCTAGAGAAGCCCGAACTTGCTCTTGAAGCCTATAGTCACGGAATAGAAGTAGGAAAAAAGCAGTCAGATTTTCATGCGATATCTGAACTCAACAATGCGAAGACGAACTTAGAAATGGAGCTGTAAACTAATGTTTAGGATTTAACTTGGAGTAGGTTGCCAAATCGACATATGCACCATGCGCTACGGCACATTCACGAAAATGAGCTTCCTTTGTCCAACCTGTTTTGATAAGTACCCTCTCTGATGCTATATTCGAAGTGTCGATCACAGCCGCAAGACTATGAAATTCTAAGGTATTAAATGCAAAATCTACGACGGTTTCTACTGCTTCGGTTACAAGACCTTGGTTGTGAAAATCACGATGCAATATATAACCAACTTCGGCCCTTTGATTGTGTGCTTCTACATGATAGATGCCTACCAAACCTATCAAACGAGTACTATCATTCAAGAACATTCCCCACAAGGTTCCGTCGAGACGCGCTCGAAAGTCAGCAGTGTCTTGAATAAATTTTGGCACTTCACTAACATCCTTCATAGGTTCTCGCGGGACATAATACATCAATTCTACGTCCCCTCTTATGGCCAAAATATCTTCCGCATGATCTATTGATATCTCACGGTAAGTACATCTTTTACTTTTGAGTGTTGGAAAAGATTCAAAAAGTAAATTTAATTTGTCCATCACTCGACATAAATATTCTCAACTATTTCTAGACCATAACCAACGAGGCCAACACGTTTGCGTGGATGATTTGAAATTAGTTTCATTTTATTGATACCCATATCTCTAAGAATTTGCGCTCCAATACCAAAATCTCTTTGCTCTTCGGATTGGGTTGGTTTTTGTTCTTGCTTGATATCCAACGATTTCAATCTTTCTAGGATCGATCCTTTTTCCTCACTGTGGCGCATAAATAACAAAATTCCCTTCTGTGCATTGCCGATGATCTGCATTGATTTTTGGAGTTGCTCTGCATAGCCATCAAACATCATCCCTATGAAATCCCC
>JANMMV010000257.1:0-2781 GCA_031373565.1 Saprospiraceae bacterium | reverse complement strand
AGGAGCTACAACACAAACTGAAAAAAGTATATCATTCGACGCCACAAGAAAAACAACAAAAAATACGGTATCATCATCATCAAATTTGTCAGAGAGTAGTCATAAAAAGACAAATACAGTTGTTAATAATTCCATCAACCGTGCAAATCAAGATGGTGATGATTTTAAAGGGATATCAAGGACCAATTCAACATCGAGAACCGAAGTAGGGAGCCGCAATTCCATTCCTTCATTAGAAATGACAACAATTGGCTATAAGTATTCCTTGCCAGGTCGCAAAGTTGAGTGTCCAGATTTTAGCATTAGCAAAAATAAATGGGCTTTTTCAATCGTACCTGAGATTGGTGCTTATTATCCTCTTAAATCATTGAGTACTTTAGAAACAAATGAATTGTTTGTAGCGCGCAAAGACCAAGAAAAGTCATTGGAAGGCTTGGCGGGTTCCTTGTATCTAAGAGCTGCACCAAAAAAATGGCCCATTTTCATTCAATCTGGTATCTCATGGCATCGACATACCGAGCAGATGAATCTCAAATATGATTATACTGTCAAGGATACTATTCAAGGAATAATTTCGATTACCGTTTCTCAAACGGGTGATACGATTACGACCATTTGGGGTGATATTATACAGGAGAAACGTGTGTACGGTCAGAAAAAAGTACATCATAGCTTTAGATTGGTAGATATTCCGATTGGTTTTGGTATACACAAATCGATTGGTCAATTTAAGGTAGGTATTGACGCAGGGATTCTTTTCAATATCAACATGACTAGTAACGGACGTTTGTACAACGGAGATACAACATTTGCGGCTATCGATGCCCTACCGACGGAAGTCTTCAGAAAATCTGTAGGTATGCAGTATTATGCTGGTATTTTTGCATCGAGATCATTTGGCGTTGGAGAACTTTATCTCAATGCTCGGGTGAGATTTATACCGCAGGACTTTACTAATAATGAAGCGCTTATCCGTCAACGGTATCAATTTACCGGCCTTTATCTAGGCTACGTGATAAATTTATAACTCATTTGCAATTCGCTTCGTTGTATTTTTCATAATTTTGAGCTACTAAAGTGAGTTTTTCCTTTAGTCAATTCACACAACCAAACGCTTGCCAAGATTTTTTATCAAATGCACGTACGACGGTCAGCCTTATAATGGCTGGCAATCACAGCCTCATTCGGGTACTATAACTGTACAAGAAACAATTGAGAAAAGATTATCTTCCCTAATCCAATCTCCTATCGCGCTTATAGGGTGCGGTAGAACAGACACCGGTGTCCACGCTTTGGGTTATGTAGCACACTTTGATGCAGAAATCCCTTTCGCATTGGATGAATTTGTTAAAAAGCTCAATAAAATGTTACCCGTTAGTATTAGCGTTGACGGGTTGGTAGAAGTAGTTAAAGGCTCACATGCGAGATTTGATCCTATATCACGCAGCTATCAATACAAGTTGCATATCAAAAAATCACCTTTGCTAAGTCATTCATGTCATTATAGGTACGGTGACCTAGACATAGAGAAATTAAATCAGGCAGCGGCTATTTTATTGGAATACAATGAGTTCTTACCGTTTTGTAAGGCCAATTCAGACAACAAAACGTTTATTTGTATCTTAGAAAAAGCAGAATGGACATTTGACGGTAATCAATATATTTTCGATATCACAGCCGATAGATTTCTTCGTGGTATGATCCGGTTGATAGTGGGTATGTGTATAAATGTATCCAGAGATAGACTTACATTGGACGAAGTCAAAGTTGCCATGAATGCCCAAACTCGACTTCGAGAAGATTGGAGTGTGCCTGCTTGTGGCTTGGTATTGAGAGATATCGTTTATCCTTATCCACTGTGGGTTAAATGATAATGGATAACTTATAGCTCTGATGCCGAATTCAATAGTTACTTTTGTTTCTTTAATTGATCAAGAATAAACAGGATGAATATACTTATTTTGGGTAGTGGGGGTAGAGAACATGCTTTAACGTGGAAAGTTATTCAAAGCAAACTATGTACTAATTGTTATGTAGCACCTGGCAATGCGGGAACTGCATCCATTGCATATAATGTTGTCATGGATCTGATGGACTTTGATCAGGTTAAGGCTTTCAGTATCGAGCACCAAGTCAAGATGGTCATAGTTGGACCTGAAGCACCGCTTGTGGAGGGTATAGTAGATAGTTTCAAGAACGACGCATCGACTTCTCATATTACAATCATTGGTCCTTCGGCATTTGGATCCCAACTGGAAGGGAGCAAGGCATTCGCCAAAAAATTTATGCAGCGTCACGATATTCCAACGGCTGGATATATGGAAGTCAATAGTAGTAATCTACAACAAGGGTTAGATTTTTTAAAAGATAGATCCGGGCCTTATGTTTTGAAAGCAGATGGGTTGGCTGCTGGAAAAGGTGTTTTGATCATTGAAAATCTCGCGGAAGCACAATCAGAATTGCAAGAAATGATATCGGGCAAATTTGGAACGGCTTCTTCTACGGTGGTTATTGAAGAATTTTTGGCAGGCATTGAGTTTTCAGTTTTTGCCCTAACTGATGGTAAGAATTATGTTATCCTTCCGGAAGCAAAAGATTACAAAAGAATAGGCGAAGGAGATACTGGCTTGAATACAGGTGGAATGGGCGCTATCTCACCCGTTTCTTTTGTTGACGCGACTATGTGGAATAAAGTAGTAGATCGCATTATCAAACCTACTATTGATGGACTTCATACGGAGGAGATTGATTACCTTGGTTTTGTATTTTTTGGATTGATAA
>JANMMV010000201.1:0-3734 GCA_031373565.1 Saprospiraceae bacterium | reverse complement strand
GGTCGATATTGACATACTGGGCATTCCGTTTGCTGCAAACTCTCCCATCCCTGATCAATGCGATTTTACAGGTGTCAAGAGGTAAAAAAAAAATTCTAGAGAAAATAATTAAGGTTCTTACCCTTTTTTAAATAAGATACATTTCCATCCGTCCCTATCTAGACTTTTGATATGGGAGAAATCATGCTCTTCAAATGCAGTAATAACCTGATCTGCATCATCAACCAATATGCCGGATAGCAAGAGATGCCCATCGCTATGTGTTCTTGAAACTAAGTCTTCAGTATATTTGAGTAAGATATTACGGTTGATGTTTGCAAGCAGTACATCATACTTTACGAAGGGGACCGCGTCGATATCTCCGCAATACGTTGTGATATTCGACACATGATTTATTTCCGCGTTTACGATGGTATTGTCATACGATTCAGTCTCAATATCTACGGCGTCAATTGGATCTGCGCCAAGCTTAGAAGCCAAGATGGCTAGTATTCCTGTACCACAGCCAAAATCAAAAACACTTTTGCCCTCAAAATCAATACCTTCCATCTGGTCAATCATCATATAAGTAGTAGCGTGATGTCCAGTCCCAAAAGCCATTTTAGGATTTATGACTAGATCATACTTAATATCCTCCAAGGCAGGATGAAAGTCTGCTCTTATTTGGCAAAAATGATGAACGATAACAGGTTGAAAAGATGCTTCCCAGATAGCGTTCCAGTTTTGATTCTCAACTTTTTCGGCCGTAAAAGCTACGCTCAAATCATTAAGAATTATACTAATCTCTTCAGTCACTTCTGGCGTCAGTGCATCCGCTTTAATGTAACCGATGATATGATCATCACCCTCTTCAAATGATTCAAAATCAAACTGAGACAACAAACCCAAGACTACTTCATCGGTAGAACGGATGTAATATGAATAATAGAGATCCATAATGTAAATTAGTTTTGGTAAATATCCTTACGTGCTGCAAGCATGGTATTCATCATTAAGCCCATCACTGTCATCGGTCCTACCCCACCCGGCACAGGCGTAATATGACTTGCTATTGATTTCACTTTCTCAAAATCAACGTCACCCACTAGTTTGCTTTTCCCATCTTCTTCTACTCTATTGATGCCTACATCGATCACTACCGCTCCCGGTTTTACCATATCTTCAGTGACAAAATTAGGAATACCAATAGCCGCTATGATGATGTCTGCTTGCTTTACAAAAGATGGTAAAAGCTTGGTTCTAGAATGTGTCAGTGTCACCGTTGCATCTCCAGTTTTAGCCTTTCTAGACAATAATATACTGATAGGAGTACCAACTATATTGGATCTGCCGATAACAACGACATGTTTTCCAGCAGTTTCGATATTATATCTATCAAGTAAATGGACGATGCCTGCCGGCGTTGCAGGTAGATAACATGGTAAACCTTGTGCCATCCTACCGAAATTGATGGGGTGAAAACCATCCACATCCTTGCGGTGATCGATAGCTAGCGTAACTTTGACTTCATCGATATGCTTCGGCAATGGCAATTGAACTATAAAACCATCAATATCAGCATCTTGATTAAGCAATTCTATCTCATGTAGCAAAGCTTCTTCAGTAATAGTTGCATCAAATTTTTTTAAGGTCGACTTGAACCCAACTTCTGCGCAAGATTTAACTTTATTGCCAACGTACGCTTTGCTAGCTGGATTATCTCCTACTAATATGGCTGCTAAATGCGGCACTCTACCTGAGACAGCTATATACTCTGTTACTTGCGGTTTGAGATCATTCTTAATTTCTTCAGCAACGGCTCTTCCATCTATTAGCTTCATGAATATGGGGGGATTTAATATGATACAAAGATAGTAAAATGAAGTGGTCAATCCATAAAATACATACTAAATATGAGAAAAAAGTATAATTTAAATCCACGACCCAATAAATGAAAGAAATCTTGGATAGCTTGACAGAAAAATGAGCTCAAGCAGCAAACGCTTTTTTGGTTCGTTTTTTGTAACAGTAATATTCCAATACATTGTATATGAAGAAAATAGAAAAAATCACGTCCGTTAATGTCTATGAAAGTGTGCACGAACTAAGTGCTGAAGATCAAGAATTGCTTCAAGTGGCTATAAATCAACTAGATGCAGCTTATGCTCCGTACTCAAAATTTCATGTTGGAGCAGCGGCTAGAACAAGTACGGGTAACCTTTATAGCGGGTGTAACCAAGAGAATGCTTCGTATCCCCTGTGCATATGCGGCGAGCGTGTCGCGCTATATCATGCAGGGACCGTTGAGCCTAAGGCTGCCATCGTCAGTGTGGCCATCACTGTCAGAAGTGAATTACGAGCGGTAGAAGGCATTATAACGCCTTGTGGCGCTTGCCGCCAAGTCATTTCGGAGTTTGAACATAGGCATAACCACCCTATTCGGATTTTACTCAAGGCCGACGGACCATCTGTGTATGAATTTGAAAGCATCAATCATCTCCTGCCCTACGACTTTAATGGATCTTTTCTGTAACTATATCAAAATAGTTTTTCCAACAAAACCTTCGCTACCCTATCCACATCATCCTCTGTATCCACACCTATGGATGAATAATGAGTTTCTGCACAATAGATATTATAACCTGATTGCAACCATCTGAGCTGTTCCAAAGACTCTGCTGTCTCGTAGCTTGTTTGTGGTAATTGGGTCAATTCCAAAAGAGTCTCCTTCCGAAATCCATAGATACCTATGTGCCTAAAATAGTTAACTTGTGCAGGCCACATTTCAAATTTCTCATCTCTCACCGCTGGTATTGCTTGCCGCGAGAAGTAAAGTGCTTTGTCCGTATTATCTCTGATAACTTTGACCACATTAAAATCAAAAACCTGATCAAAATCAGTAATTCTTTTACACTGTGTGGCTATCTGGATAGCGTCATCATTAAACAAATCTATCAGATCATCAATTTGCCTCGGCTCTATCAATGGCTCATCACCCTGAACATTAATGACAATATCACAATCGATTTTTAGGACAGCTTCAGCTATTCTATCGGTTCCCGAAAGGTGATCAATAGATGTCATCACCGCCTTGCCACCGTGAGATATTACATGATCATAAATCGAGTCATGATCGGTAGCCACTACAATCTCGTGAGCCTTGGCAGATGCTGATGCTTGCTTATATACGCGCATGACCAAACTTGTACCTAGTACGTCAACTAAAGCCTTATTGGGCAGTCTAGTTGAAGCCAATCTGGACGGAATAATAATAGCTACACGCATAAATAGATAAAACTTAGGATGTATTATAAATAAATGTAATATATTTGCACCACATTTATAACATAATAGGTACAAAATAATGGTCTCTCACAACATATCTTCATCAAAGGTAATCATTACGATCTTTATGCTCATGATTTTTTCAGGTCAAGTAGTGCGTTCCCAATCAAAGAGAATTACTCCCCCACGCGCGGCAATAGATATCAGTAGCTTCAAAAATGCTGAAATCATCATAGAACTAGATCTCAACAAGGGATCTACGCTCAAAGAAGTCTCTCAATATTTCAATGTAACCGAGTCAAGCTTAACAAAAAATAACAAAGGAAAATTTAAAGCTAATAAAACGCAGACTGGTGAGATCAACCTACATTTACAATCCACTCAAGTGTTAGCAAAACCTTTTGTTGGAAGTGACAAAGTTGTAGCACCTTACTGTCAACTCTTCTATACTGTGCAAAAAGGGGAAAATC
>JANMMV010000181.1:0-4646 GCA_031373565.1 Saprospiraceae bacterium | reverse complement strand
TAGCCATTTCAAACTAGTTCGTAGCCTTTGCGATAAAAATATCATAAAAAATAGTCAATGATGGAAAGTTATATCACTCTATTACTTCATAAGGTGGAACAATATGGGCTAGCAAATATTGAATTATTCAAATTGAAGGCAATAAAAATTATTTCTGATTTAATGTCTGATATACTAACCAGTTTTGCTATCATATTTCTGTGTATTTTCTGTATCTTTTTTCTTAACGTAGCCCTTGCCTTATGGATTGGTGAGATCATGGGAAAAAATTATTTAGGTTTTCTTATCGTTGCGGGAATCTATGGATTGACGATTATCTTGATCTCGAGCACCTTGCCATTTTTTAGAAAAAATGTAAAGAACAATTTTATTTCATATTTAACAAATTTATAAATGATGGGTAATATTAATACTGAAGATGATATCAAAGACTTTATCATGACACTCGAAGAAAAATTAAGTAATGACTGGGATGAAATGAAAGAATCATTTTCTCTAGATGATAATACAGATCTATTGACCATCATCAAATCTTATGTCAGCAAAGTACTAAGTTCACCAAGCTTCAAGGCAATGGCTATTGAAGTGGGCTTTAGTATATTAGCTGCATATATGGCTAAAGTGATTTTTGCAAATAGGAATCAAAGTTTTCTGGCCAAGTGCATGATTGTTATCATTGAAATTATTATTCTGAAGGAAGTTAAAGATAAGGTTTTACCAAATGTTGACCATGCATAGGTAATCATGCTACTTAATGATTTGTATTATATTTTTCTCAAAAATAACAGTTCGTATGCTAGAAGTAATAAAAAAAGGCGTCTTAATTGAAAAAAACAACTTAGGTTTTGAAATTGAGGGCGTATTGAATCCCGCAGTAATTAGTGATGGTCAATTTACCTATCTTTTTTATCGAGCGGTAAGCAAGGGTAACTACTCTACAATCGGTTTTTGTAAAATTGAGGGCTCATCCAAGGTTGTAGAAAGAAGTGATATTCCTTTACTATATCCGCAATTTGATTATGAAACACATGGTATTGAAGATCCAAGGATTGTAAAGATCGATGACACCTTTTATATGACTTATACTGGTTATGATGGCATAAATGCACTGGGTGCACTGGCTGTGTCTAAGGATTTAATAAAATGGGATAAATTGGGGTTGCTTGTTCCACAAATGTGTTACTATGAGTTTACTAGATTGGCCGGTTCGAAGGCTAAACTAAATGATAAATATTCGCGCTATAATAAGCACGATCAAGTTGTAGAGAAAAATGGTAAGAAATTATACATTTGGGATAAAAATGTAATCTTATTTCCTAGAAAAATACAGGATAAATTTTACTTCTTTCATCGTATTAAGCCCGATATCCAATTGGTTTGCTGCAATGATTTTTCAGAGTTAACAGCAGATTTTTGGCAAACATACTTTTTGCATTTTAATGATTACATTGTTTTGGCTCCTAAGTTTGAACATGAATCAAGTTATTTGGGTGGTGGCTGTCCACCCATTGAGACAGATGCTGGCTGGCTCGTTATTTATCATGGGGTCAGAGATTCTGTAGCTGGATACATTTATTCTGCTTGTGCAGCGTTGTTGGATCTCGAGAATCCATTACATGAAATAGCTCGATTACCTTACCCACTTTTTACGCCGGAAGAAAAATATGAATTGAAAGGGGAAGTTAACAACGTATGTTTTCCTACAGGAGCTTTGGTCATTGAAGATACGCTTCACATTTATTACGGGGCAGCAGACGAGAGGATTGCACTAGCATCAATAAGTATTTCAGCATTGATAAATGAACTTTTAAATAACAAGAATAATGATTAGTAACCAAATATTTAGAAACCAAAACATAGTACCTTTTGACTCATTTCAAGAGAGAACCAATAAAGATAAATGTCAAGTTGACGTAGCGAAGCAATTACCAGAAATATTACTAATCTCATCATATCCTGCAAGGGAGTGCGGTATAGCAACTTATTCTCAGGATTTGATAAAAGCATTACATGTTCAATTTGAAAAATCTTTCGAGATTAGTGTTTGTGCTTTAGAGACTGCAACCGAAAAACATGTTTATCCTAGCAAGGTAAAGTATAGGTTGAATACTGATCTAGCTGCGGAATATATCCTTCTAGCCAATCGTATTAACCAGACTGATTCAATCCAAATGGTCTTAATACAGCATGAGTTTGGGCTCTTTTCCAAGAATGAAATCGCGTTTCAAAATCTACTAGAAGCCATCAAGAAACCGATCATTATTGTCTATCATACGGTGTTGCCAAAGCCTGGAGCTGCACTTTTAGCGAAAGTTAAAAAGATGATTCAAGCAAGCGAAGGGGTGATTGTAATGACTAAATCATCCGAAAATATTCTACTTAATGATTACCAAATAAACGCTAGCAAAATATCGGTCATACCGCATGGCACACATCTTGTGTCGCAAAAAGACAAAGAACTTCTGAAGGAAAAATTAAATTTAGTGGGAAAGAAAGTGCTTTCTACTTTTGGGCTTTTGAGTTCTGGTAAAGATATCGAAACTACCTTGTATGCGCTGCCATCCATAGTTGCTAAAAATCCTGATGTCATGTTTTTGATCATTGGGAAGACACACCCATCAGTTATTAAAGAAGAAGGCGAGAGGTATAGAGAAATGTTAGAGGAAACGATAAGTACCCTTAAGATCGAGAAAAATGTAAGATTTGTGAATGAATTCTTACCGTTAAGTGAGTTGCTTGATTATTTACAATTAACTGATGTTTATCTTTTTACATCAAAGGATCCAAATCAAGCGGTGAGCGGCACGTTTTCTTATGCGCTAAGTAGCGGTTGCCCCATTATCTCGACGCCGATACCGCACGCGATGAATATAATGAAAAATAAGGTAGGTAAATTGATCGATTTTGGAGATTCTAAACAACTCTCCAAAATGGTCCTAAAACTTTTGAAAAACGAAAATATTAGATGCGATATGAGTTCGAATGCATTACATATGATGGCTCCTACAGCGTGGGAGAATTCTGCCATCGCTCATGCTCGACTTTTGCAAAAACTTAACCCGCATATTTTACTTAATTTTCGCTTACCCGAAATTAATCTTGATCATGTCAAAAAACTGACAACGGACGTTGGCATGATTCAGTTTTCTGTTATTAACACGCCTGATCTAGACTCCGGTTACACATTAGATGATAATGCTCGTGCCTTAGTGTCTATATGTAAAAATTATGAATTGACCGGCGATCCTGATAATATATCAGCCATCTCTAAGTATCTTAGTTTTATTAAAAAATGCCAACAAATTGATGGTAGATTTTTAAACTATGTCGATGAGAACGGTGCCTTCACTAACCAAAATTATGAAACGAATTTGGATGATTCGAATGGAAGAGCTATTTGGGCTTTAGGTTATTTAGTTTCTCTTTCTGATGTTCTACCAGGAAATCTTGTACTGCGTGCGACTAATATTATAAATAAAGCACTACTTGACGTCCATAATATACATTCAACCCGTGCAATGGCTTTCATTGTTAAGGGTTTGTACTACGCCAATTTAACGCACAAAAGTGAGTATCATATGCTCACCATAACCTATTTAACGAATAGGATCTTGCAGATGTACAAACATGAAGCGAGTGCTGAATGGAATTGGTACGAAAGCTATATGACTTATGCAAATAGTATTCTCCCGGAAGCCATGCTATGCGCATACTTGGCTACGGGGAATCAGGAATATAAAAATGTTGCTATCTCCACATTCGATTTTTTATTGAGTAAGATATTTTTAGACACTAGAATATCCGTTATTTCTAATAAGGGCTGGTTGCATAAAGAGCATAAATTGAAGGAAGATGAAATAGGAGGAGAACAAGCTATCGATGTGGCTTACACTATATTTGCACTTGATAAATTCTATGAGGCTTTCCATGATGAAAAATATAAACAAAAGATGGTCTTGGCTTTTAGTTGGTTTTTAGGTAACAATCACTTGAATCAAATACTTTACAATCCCTGTACCGGCGGATGCTATGATGGTCTAGAAGATACATACGTGAACCTCAATCAAGGCGCTGAGTCAACAGTAAGCTATTTGATGGCCCGACTGACATTGGAAAAATATGCTCATAAAAATCCAACGGTATTGCGTGATAATATTCCTATCGTTTCATTAAGCCTTGCACCAGATTTATTGAATCTAAGCTAAATGAATCGGACAAGGCATCTATGTATGACTTTGGGGCGTTGATGGATTCTGGAATTTATATTCTTTACTCATATGGACGTTGGTAGCTGGGGTCTTCCTAATAAGAGACATCGTTACTGGCCTTTCACGCCGTAAATTTATAGCCTATACCCCTAACTGAATGAAAATGAACTGGATTCTTGGGATCTTCCTCAAAGTACTTGCGAAAGGAAAGGATAAAATTATCGATTGTCCGAGTCGATGGATATACATCGTAACCCCAAACCGTTTGTAGGATTTGATTGCGGGAGACCACTTGGTTTTTATGGTCGATGAGCAACTTAAGTAGGAGTGACTCTTTTTTAGTTAGCATATAAATATGGTTTCCTGTCCCATGAGCTTCAAAGGTCAAGAAATCAATTGTATTGTTACCGAATACATACTTGTCTGCTACGACTTCGC
>JANMMV010000573.1:0-3944 GCA_031373565.1 Saprospiraceae bacterium | reverse complement strand
CACGCGACAGTTCTTACTTTCTCACATCCCCACCATCAACTCTTTCACCTTTTCAAACATGGCTTCATCTATATCCAGATGAAAAACAAATCTGATGGTATTGTCGCCAAAAGGAGACGCTAGAATACCGATGCTGTTTAGTTTGCTTAAGAATGACTGATCTGTAATACTGTTGATCAACTTAAATATCACGATGTTCGTATGCACCGGACGAACATAATCTACAAAGGGTAGGGTAGCGAGCAGTTTGCCGACTTCTTTGGCGCGATCGTTATCGATTTTGAGTCTCTCTATATTGTGTTGGAGTGCATACCTGCAAGCAGCGGCTAGATATCCCGCTTGACGCATTCCGCCGCCCATGACCTTGCGAAACCTTCGTGCTTCAGCAATCATTTCTTTTGTACCTATCAATAGCGAACCTATCGGAGCACCCAGGCCTTTGGACATACATATCGATATCGAATCAAATAATTCGCCATATTGACTTGGCTTTTCACCCGTTTCTACAAGTACATTAAACAATCGAGCACCATCTAAATGCAAGGCTAGACCTTTGGATCGGCACAGATCGCTAATAGGTTTTATTTCTACGGTAGTGTAGTAGGAGCCACCTCCTTTGTTACAAGAGTTTTCTAGTACGACCAGTTTTGATTTCGGCAACCAATCTTGTAGTGGTTTGATGGCTTTTTCTATTTGTGGGGATGTGATTTTTCCATAAGACCCTTGGATTAAATTGACAGCGATTCCACTATTGAAGCCATATCCGCCCACTTCATATTGATAAACATGCGAATCTATATCGCATATCATTTCGTCCAGTGCGCGCGTATGAATTTTGATGGCTATTTGGTTTGTCATTGTACCTGATGGGCAAAAAATTGCCGCTTCGTGACCAAACATTTCAGCGACTTCTTTCTCCAATAGATTGACCGTCGGATCAGTCTTAAATACGTCATCACCGACCTCGGCTTTCATCATGGCTGAGAGCATTGCTTCACTTGGTTTGGTAATCGTATCGCTAATCAAATTTATCATAAAGTCATATTCTGGAGACAAAACTAAAATTAATTATCAAAAATCGGGTAACGACTTGACTGTCATTTCTTTTTTTGTGATCGGATGTGTAAATGTGATGCTGGTAGCATGCAGGAATAATCTCTCGCTAATTGTCCCATAAATATCGTCTCCGATGATGGGCGTATTCAGCCCTAGCGGATGTGAAGCATGGACTCTTAATTGGTGGGTTCGACCAGTAATCGGGTAGAAGAACACTCTCGTTTTGCCGTCTTTATAATCGACTACCTGATAATAGGTTGTAGCTTTTTTTCCATGTTGGTAACAAACGAGTTGTCTAGGTCTGTCGTCTATGTCAACTCTTAAAGGCAGTTCAATGGTACCTTTTTTCTGCTCCACTTCACCATCTAACAACGCAGTATATTTTTTCTTTATTTGTCGATTGATAAATTGTTTCTGCAAGTCATTGTGTATTTCTAAACGCTTTGCGATGAGCATCACTCCCGACGTTGACATGTCCAGCCTATGCACAACCAACGGACCCGTAGCATCTGGAAACAGCTCCCTCATGCGACTGTAAACAGAATCGTTGATGTTTTTGCCAGGAACGGATAGAAATTCAGAAGGCTTATTGATGACAAGTAAATAATCATCTTCATATATTACAATTAATGATTTGCCTTCAGCGGGATTGATCAACATCGGATTATCATCTACGTCAAGTCCTTCTAGCATATGACCCAAGATAGGTTTACATTTGCCATTGCACGCTGGATAAAACAAACCGTGTTTACGGACTTCGGATGCAGGTGATTTTCCCCACCAAAACTCTGCCATAGCTATCGGAGTATAATCATAGGCAAAGGCATGTTGCAATAATTTTGGGGCTGCACACTCGCCTGATCCTGATGGCGGCTGTACATCATCTATCAACTGAAAGATGTCGAATAGGTTTTTCGATTCACCTCTGCCATTCAAGAAATTGTACTTTCGATGAAGCCCAGCTTGCAGCATGCCTGATTTGGATCTGCGTTCTTGTTTTAGGCGATCTAGCGCTTCTTGCATCTTTTGTACAAGGACGGATTGCTCATCAATTCGATATTTCCAGTGTTTTTGGAGATCTTTGAGTTTATAGTTTAGATGTATACTTTCTTGATCAAGAAGTTGGCAAAGAGTAGTATACTCTTCAGGAGTTAAGTGCGTTCTTGCGTCAGTACGTTTTGTTTTTCGCAAAGATTTTTCTGCATTTAAATCAGCTTTGTATTCTTCAATTTGGATGATCGCATTTTCATTAAGTTCTTTCAAAAGTTGTATGGCATCTACATAAGTTGAATCGGCTTCAAGCCGTTCAATTTCACGATTAATCATGTTGATTTTGGCTTCGCCTTTTTTATAATAGCCATCTACTTCTAGGTGATCGTAGACGGGCTTTACAAAACCAGGATAAACAGTGAAACTACCCCACTTACCAGAAAAAGCGGACAAGTAGCCAAGTTCATTTTCAGTGTTTAAGACAATCAATACACCAAACATCTTTCCCAAGCCACCTTCGTCAAACATGTTGATGTCATCGTTGGAAGCCAATAGCTTGTCAATTCTATCTTGAAGTTGGTCAATGGCTGAGATGGCGACAGGATGTGGCTCGTAGCTAAAAGGAAACGTGAATTTCGTCGGTAGCGGATGTGTATCTTTATCCCACTCTAATGGAGCAAAACACGAATCATCCTCTATCACTTTAGCATTGTTCATACCGCAAATGTAAGTGAAATTACAAGAAGAGCAAAAGACCTATATCTGTGGAATTTTATAGCTAACAATTTTTTGCCGGGAGTTACACCTGACATATCAAAGTCTTTGTCGGCGTCGTGGTGATCTTCATTGGTTTTCATTCCTTACCAAGATTTCGCTTTGATGGCCTGATAAGATTGAAGTCGTCTCATGAAAACCCCAGCAGAATCAGTAGGGCTTCATTTTGAAATGACCAATTCACCTGGCTCCAAGTTTTAGAAAGGTCGATGTTTATCTCCTTTGCCCATCGTCTTGGCGACAAGCTCGTCCTGGTACTTGTCACTAAAAAATCGGGTAAAAAGTTTAAAAACAAACGGTTTGTGATGAACCAAATATCTAGTCTTCGGATTAGCCGACGAGATTATTTTTTCAATAACATCAGTAATGGCAGAAACGGGTAGGGCGCTTCTCTCCGCATTTTCTATGATTTTATTTGCTTTTTGTAATACAGTACCATATTCAGTATTTAAATAAGGATCAAGGGTTCCCATCGTTTTACGCCAAATCTCAGTTTTGATTGGTCCAGGTTCGATGATGGCTACTTTTATCCCAAATGCAGCTAATTCTCGACGATATCCATCGCTCATCGCTTCCAAAGCATATTTTGAAATACTGTATGCTGCGTTATATGGTGATGTAAATAATCCTGATACAGATGAAATATTGATGATCTTGCCTGGCTTATACTGCTGATTGACGCCAAGGTAAGGCAGCAACATATTAGTGACGCGCCTCACTGCTTTCACATTTACATCTAATTGCATTTCGAAGTCTTCTTCGCTGATATACTGCAACGGGCCGGGCACTGCCATACCTGCATTATTGATAAGTACGGCCAAACCATGTTTTTCTAAAATCGGTTTGATCATCTCAATGCTCGCTTTCATAGACTCGATGTTTCGTACATCAAACACGAGTATATCTCGCCTATCAGGAAATAGACTTTCTAGTTTTATTCTATCGGCTTCATTCCTAACTGTGCCTATGATATGATATCCTTTTTCATGAAGAAAAGTGAAAGATCCTAATCCTATCCCGGTTGAACATCCTGTAATAAAAGCTATTTGCATCATCAGTGTATTTGTAAAAAAATCTTTATAAATCGTAAAAGTAGTATTTGAATTGCTGTTAATACAAAAAAA
>JANMMV010000164.1:0-6396 GCA_031373565.1 Saprospiraceae bacterium | reverse complement strand
ATTTTCGTTCATGATGTATTTTTTGTAATATGACAAATATATATTGATAGTGACTGAAAGACCTTATCCAATATTGCTAAAAATAAAATTGGATCCATCTTTCTACTTTTTCCTACCTTTACCAGATCAATCATCAACTTTACTATGTCCGAAGGATACGTCAAAACGACCCAACAAAACCATATTGCAACCATTGAATTTTTCCATCCTGCGCAGAATTCTCTACCTGGTCATTTGCTAGCTGATCTTGCAAGCCAGATTACAACAGCGGGCCACAACGACGATACGATCTTGATCATTTTACGGAGTGCAGGTGATCGCAGTTTTTGTGCTGGCGCAAGTTTTACAGAATTGGCTTCGATCCAAGATTTTGAGTCGGGAAAACGGTTTTTCTCAGGTTTTGCTGGTGTCATCAATGCCATACGTACATGCCCCAAACTAGTCATTGGACGTATTCATGGCAAGGCAGTCGGTGGCGGAGTAGGATTGGCATCGGCTTGTGATTATACGATGGCGACTAAGTTTTCATCGGTGAGATTGTCGGAGTTGGCCGTGGGTATCGGTCCATTTGTCATCGGTCCTATAGTAGAACGCAAGATAGGTCTCTCGGCTTACGCACAGATGGCACTCAATGCCAGTGAATGGCAAACAGCAGAATGGGCCAAGGCCAAAGGATTGTTTGCTGAAGCTTTTGAAACAGTGGAACAACTTGATGCTTATATTGCACATTTCACAGCAGAATTGGTTACGAAAAATCCAGAGGCGCTGCGTCTCCTAAAAAAGATATTTTGGGAAGGTACAGAGCACTGGGACCAACTTCTCGCTGAGCGTGCTGCTATGAGTGGTGAGTTGATATTGTCCGATTTTTCAAGGAAAGCTATAAAACAATTTTTGCAATCATAAGTTAAGATACAATATCAATATCAATTGGATCTACACGATTACATATTTACTGGGGCTGGGGCAGCTGGCTTGATGACTGCCTATCGGATGAGCCAAGATCCTTTTTATGCAGATAAATCTATCTTACTGATTGATCAAGATGTCAAAAATACCAATGATCGGACGTGGTGCTATTGGGAGCCTGCCGGTGGTGAATGGGATTCAATCCTGACCAAGACTTGGGATTATATCGACGTCGCAGCAAAAGATTACAGTGAGAAAATAGAACTCATAGATTACAAATACAAGATGTTGACGGGATTGGACTTTTACACTTTCGTGAAAGCCGAACTATTAAAACATCCCAAAATTCGTTTTGTCCAAGATTTTGTGCACAATATTGTTGAAAAAAAGGACATAGTTCATGTCGAAGGAGCAAACCAAAGCTACCATGCACGCCATGTGTTCAATAGTATTTTTGAGCCTCACAAACTAAAACCGAGACCGCAGTTTCCATATCTAAGTCAGCATTTTATTGGCTGGTTTGTGGAAACTGAGAACCCTGTTTTTGATGTGGACACCGCTAGGTTTATGGATTTTGATTTGCCACAGCTTGGCAATACGAGATTTATGTATGTGTTGCCTTTTTCGTCAACAAAGGCCTTAGTAGAGTACACACTTTTTTCTTCCGAATTACTTCCTGATCACGAATACGAAGATGCTATCAAGTCCTACCTTGATAATATGAATGCAGGTGATTACAAAATATACGATAAGGAGCGCGGCAATATACCTATGTCTACCTATCCCCTATGGCGGAGCAATACCAGTGGAATCACGAATATCGGTACGGCTGGCGGTTGGTCCAAGGCTTGTACAGGTTATACATTTGCGAATACTAGCCGATATTCAAAAATATTGGTAGAAAACATCAAAAGCAGTAGCTTTAACATCAAAATGCAGAACAGATGGTGGTATTATGACCATATCATGCTACGCGTTTTGTCTCGGGATAATAGTCTAGGTAGCTCGTTTTTTGCCAGTATTTTTCAAGGAAATAAAATTTCTTCCATCTTTGATTTTCTCGATAGTAAGAGTACTTTCAAAGAAGAGTTGTCCATCATGTTGAAAGCCAAACCGAGAGGCCCCTTTGTCAGGGAGACTGTGCTTTCTATTCCAACATTTATTAAGTCAGTTTTTCAATAATGATAATCATTCACTGATATACTGATTATCAATGATATAGACGATTTTTGTTCTTTTTTTAACAGCTCAAAAAGTTATTTTATGCTTAAAGAGAAACTAAATTATTCATTAATAACAATTTTATTAAGTGTCCTAATTTCATGCAAATCAAATCTAACGAAGGTAGAATTTGAATTTAAATCATTCCATGGAATTCAAAATTCTTTAAAGTCAAAAAATAATTTTATCGAGGATACTACAATGAAAATTTCCCTTATAGATGGCAATAGCGATGGAGATTTTTTTGATATTGCAGATAGTATAAACGGTTTTCAAGGAGATTATATTATTATTGCTGACAAGTCAAGATGGCAAAATGCTGGGTCAAATTTAAAAGAGCTGAATTATGTAAATTATTTTGGAGAATACTATTTAATTACTATCGACACTTTTCTAAAAACTTGTTTTATCAGCAATGAATTTAAAGATCCTATCAAATTTGATATTGAATTTAATAATTACCTTCCAGAAATACCAATAAAATCTCTTTGCACAAACACTGAAATTACGCTAAAGAGCTTGGCATCAAATTCAGAAGGACTCTTGCTTGTAAAAAATTGGGCACCATTTTGCAAGCCTTGTATAAAGGAAATGAGTACAATAAGGGATAAAATGGATTTGTACAATAAAGAGCAATTTAGAGTTGCTTATGTAGTTGATACCATTTTTAGATCAGATGCAATGAGTTTGTTTAGCCAGTACAATATTGAAAATTTAGTATATGTAGGCGATTATGAAAAGATAAGAAAATACTTAAATTTTAATTATTATCCTATGTCAATATTGTTTGACAGTGATGGCAATTATATTCAAAACAATCATCTGGGCTCTACGTTTGATTTTTTTAAATATATTACTAAAAATGACTAATTATTGCCCGTTCCACTATATTCAGAAATACGATTTTGTTCTACCTACAAGTATTAGATTGGATTAATAGTAAAAACTGACGTGTGATAAACCTATCCTCAGTTTGATTTATTAAAGAATAAATTTAGCATCAATATTTATACTAGTAAACCAGGAGTTGGTCATATTAATCACATTATTAATGGAACAAATTTATGATTTTGCAGATAAATGAAAATTATAAATATATTGGTAGTGTTTCTGATATGCGAGTAGATAAAAAGACAAATCAGATTTTAATAATCTTTTTGTCCTCTTCAACAGTATCTCCTTATCCAATAACCTAACGCCTTCCGCACCCACAACAGTACATAAAACTGCATATGAATGATGCTCAATATCTAGAATTATTATCAGAGAATAACAAACTGCCACCCGTTGTCAACGCTAAACTTTTCAGTTTTTCATAACTATACGAGCACCTGCGCATCATTTTTGTGTGCAAATTGATCTGGTTTGCTTTTCGGCGACAACCCTTTAATTAAAGTCGCTTCTATTCTCAACGCTCGGCCTTTGTTCCTATAACATTTTTTTATAAACGATCTATATCGTCATTCGTCGGTTCTCTTGCTAGTCTGTAATGTTTGGTTGTTTTGCCCATGTTGGAGATAACAAAAAGCCTTTCGGGACAACAAAAACTGTTTTCGAGACAACAAAAACTGTTTTCGGGACAACAAAAACTGTTTTGGAGGGACCTTGTAGCATTTTGTGTTTGGCAAAAATAGGTCAATACTGAAATGCGCTTAGGATCATTTGTGTATCTCGACATACATTCCTATTTCTAGTAAAAGAACGCCTAGGGCAGCTTTTATATTATAGGTAGATGCTCCGCTGAAGGCGGCACGTCCATCATTTCAAAGATAAATACTTTATGTCCTGTTAAGAAGCTAAGATTATCATGATCTGGATAACCATTCATTCAAGATATTTTTGTTTACATTTGTTGATTAAACAACCTCACCATGATACATCGTTTTCTAGTGCTCTTAATTGTTACCACTATTTCAGCATGTCAATCGACAAAGCCATTAATACATATCGATAAAGAAAAAGAAGCCATCAAAAAAGTCCTGTACAAGCAGCAAGCAGAATGGAACCGCGGTGACATAACTGCTTTTATGGATGGCTATTGGCGATCAGAAGAACTAACGTTTATCGGTAGCCGAGGATTAACCAAAGGATGGGAAGCTACGTTGGCCAATTACAAAAAAGGATACCCTGACAAAGCTGCCATGGGCGAGTTAAGTTTTGAGATTTTAATTCTTGATGTCTTAAGCACAGATGCTGCACGAATGGTAGGTAGATATACACTCAAGAGAGAAAAAGATACGCCATCGGGCTTATTTACGCTTATTTGGCGCAAAATAAATAATCAGTGGGTCATCGTTGCAGACCAAACATGCTAAACTTTAAAATGATGAGTAAGGACAAAAATAGCTTAAAACAGTTACTAGGAATAGGTTTTGGTGTAGCCGTGACCATTGGCGGAACGATTGGCACAGGCATTCTACGCAAACCAGGCCCGATCGCGGAATTAATATCTAATCCAACAACCATCATCATCTTATGGCTCGCCGTAGGATTTTATGCGTTTCTGGGCGTGCTCTGCGCAATAGAGTTAGCTGTGATGTTGCCACAGGCCGGCGCTTGGTACGTGTATGCGCGAAGGGCTTTTGGCGATTACTTGGGATTTGTGACCGGTGTGACTTCTTGGCTAGGTACTGTGGCAGCACTAGGATTTGGGGCTTATACCATGAGTGAATATATTGCCACCTTGCTGCCCTCACTTTCGGCAAATCTAGCATTAATGGCCATCACTTTATTGGCACTTATGGTTGGCTTCCATTTATTAGGAACAAAATCAGCTGGCAAATCTCAGCAAGTCTTGGCCTTTATTAAAGCTATCGGTTTACTCCTATTTGTTGCAATCTGTTTCATATTTGGAGGCAACGTACAGCCTTCTACTCTCGTACAGACGATGGAATCAACAGCTGTTCCACTCACGATCACAGCAGTTATTGGTGCATTACAAGCTATTTTTTACACTTATGATGGATGGCATACAGCCACTTATTTTACGGAAGAAAACGAAGCACCAGAAAAATCAATTCCAAAATCTATGCTCTGGGGATTAGGGATGATCATCCTTATCTATGTACTAGTTAACTTAGCGATATTGTATGTTGTCCCGATGGGCGAACTAAAAACCAGTAAATTAGCTGCGTCATCGGCTATCTCACTCATTTTTGGACCTAAATCAGGAGCAATCGTGACGCTTTTTCTTCTCATTTCCATTCTAGGAATTGTCAACGCACAAATCATGTTTGCACCGCGTGTAGTATATTCGATGTCTCGCGATAAGCTATTTTTTGGTGCTGCTACGATTGTCAACAAATGGGGAACACCATGGATTGCGATGGTTACGACCGCTGCCTTATCCATCATATTAATATTATCGGGCAAGGAGACTTGTGACAAGTTATCCAATATTGCTACTTTCTTTTTTGTACTGAGCTATGCGCTGGGTTTTGCAGCGTTGATAAAACTAAGATACAAGGAGCCGGACTTAGCCCGGCCATTTAAAGCACCATTTTTCCCGTACCTACCTGGCCTGTTGATCATATTATCCCTAGGTTTTTTAGTTGGTGCGGTCAAAAGCGATCAAGAGAGTTCAATATATGCGTTGATTTTTTTAGCCATTAGCTACCCTATGTACTTGATGGTCCGCTATCTAAATCAAACTTCGCCTGAAAGTGAAATGATAGAATAGTTATATTCACAAAAGCCAGTCTACTTCATTTTTTGTAAGATAGCGATGACATCATCGATCAGTTTCCGCCCTTCTGTTGAGAAGTTTTTGTAGTCCTTCTTTTCAAACGCTTGCAGGGCTAACATAAAATTATCAGCGATAATTTCGTCCGGGTGTATAATATACTGCGTATTGTCTTTGATTTGTTGAAAAAAGGATGGTGTCTCAGCTACATCTAAAGTCGTCTTACCTTTATCATCACTCTGGGTTATATAATGCTCACCGTCAAGCTTAATAGGATATAAATCAAATGACAAATAATCGAAAAATGCAGGTGTCGTAACCTTAAATGAACGGTTCTTGCTTACGATCATCGGGATGATTTTGGTTTCCTTGTCGTAGTTTTTAAGTGTCAAATAGTAATCAGTGGATACCCCATCAGGATTTGTCAACGCTACCTGGGCAAGTTTAGGATCAATGATGACTGGTTTATCGCTTTTTACGAACCCAACTAGTGCATATAACTCATCACGAACTTTGGGCAGACGGCGAGCCGCGCGGCAGTGGCGACGACGGTGGAAGGCCCCGCATGTCGTTTGACGAGTTCGAGG
>JANMMV010000156.1:0-1651 GCA_031373565.1 Saprospiraceae bacterium | reverse complement strand
ATTTTCTTGGGGTCCTTGCATTTGAAGAATATGCCACCAATACCGGTAACCTTTTTCTTTTCATTGTCCTTCCCCGATAGCTGGATCGTCGCGGTCTTCAATGCAAATCCAAAACAAAACGAGGCCGCTATGGCTAAAGCTATGATAGCTGATTTTTTCATCTTGGTTAATTTGAGAGATTACTAGACTGGCGCTTTGAAGACCAAGTTAAGAATTTGGGTCAAGGAAAAACTTCATGGTCGTATTAATTCTACTCGTCATCGATTATCGGGCTGGCAGCTAGCATTGATAGGATTCGACAAATCTTTGCATCATTTCTCCAAGGCAACAAACAACTCCGCCTGAATCTTCCACTCACCATCTTTTCGCTTCCATTGTGTGCTGTAACGACCACCCTTACTATACGTATTAAATCCCTTCCAAACCCCGGTTTCCCACGCTATATCAGGATTATTCTTACTGATGATAACTTCAGAAGGGCTCCTCTCAAAATAAGTTTTTGGATTCTCTTCAAAAATTTTCCCCCAATTTTCCTTGTTGGCTTCCTTCCCATATTCAATGACTCCACTTCCACGAATGACCACGTAATCTTCAAGCCAAAATTTTACAATTCCTTCCACATTTCGCTTTGCAATTGCTTCGTTTGACCTTTGCCGTGCCTGACGAATTAATTCTTCACCATGTTGATTTTGGGAGCATGCAAAATGAAATGAAATTAGAAAGATGTTTATCAGAAATACTTTCATGACTTTGTATGTGTTTTTTAATACTCTATCCCCGGACGCTAGCGGGCTATTTTTGGCGTATCTGTTATAAGCTATTTTGTATGTCTTCCAAATGTTGTAGAATATAATGTAATGTCTGCTTTTGTTGCTCTTCGAGAGAAATCTCTGCACGTTCGTCCATAAACAACGTGCCTAGATAACCGAACTGAGAATGATTGCCGCCGTTGATCAATATCATTTTTGTGTGAATGGGCAGTTTAGTTTTATTTTCCAGCACTTCGGGCACACTTGCAAGTCCGTCATTTTCAGCATATATCTTAATAGTTGGAATTGTCAAGCCGGACAGATCAATATCTCTTGGATGGGAAGTGCCAATTAGAAAAAGCCCTTTAAATAAAGTTGGATTTTCATATACGATCTGAGCCGCCATTTTTGCCCCTTGTGAATGGCCGCCGATGACATAGTTGCCAGATCTCAAATTGAAAAGAGTTAGTATTTTCTTGTAATCATACTGCGGCATTCGCCAGTCCATTTTAATCAAGTGGGAGGTAAACCCATTTTTGGCAAGCTGCCTGCAAAGGGGAGCGTAAGCTTTTGGGTCAGTCAGTCCACCCTGAAAAAATATGATACTCAGATTTCTAGTTGAAGAGTCTGCTTTGAAAATTATCAAGTCGTTTGATTCCGTTACACTAACTCCATCGGAGTTTTCAAATGTGCCTTTCGGAAGATTTCTTGACTGGAAGGCCGTCCAGACCCATATTGAGAAAATGATACTCAGGCTAAACCATATCGTTCTGAAAATTTTCCATATGTTCCATTTTCTCATGGTCTATCTAAAAATTTTATTGAATATGTCATTGCCTTATCTGAAACTTCAATTTGATCGAGCTGTTCAAGATGCTTTTTCGTTTTCATAAACTGCAATG
>JANMMV010000155.1:0-5890 GCA_031373565.1 Saprospiraceae bacterium | reverse complement strand
TTGAGGAGTCTCACGAAGTGCCTGAGGAGTCTCACGAAGTACCTGAGGAGTCTAACGAAGTACCTGAGGAGTCTCACGAAGTACTTGAGGAGTCTCACGAAGTACTTGAGGAGTCTCACGAAGTACCTGAGAAGTCTCACGAAGTACTTGAGAAGTCTCATGAAGTACTTGAGAAGTCTCCCGATCAAACTCAGACTGTGGGACTGTGTAGAATTTTGTTGGCAAAGCGCAGATGACGCAGGAATGAAGTCGAAGTCAAAAAAAATGAAATAATTTTGCTATTTCAGTCATTCGATGTAGATTGTGCCACATTATTAAAACTGATATGCAAGAGTTACAGTGGCCTTCGTGGGCAAAAAGTGCAAATATATATGAAGTCAATATACGTCAATACACGGCAGAAGGAACTTTAGATGCCTTCGAATCTCATTTGCCACGATTACACGATATGGGTGTAGATATTCTTTGGTTTATGCCAGTATTTCCGATCAGTATGACGAATCGTAAAGGTTCTATGGGCAGTTATTACGCGCCTACTACTTATCGTGACATAAATCCACAAATAGGAACAATGGATGATTTCAAGCGGGTGTTGAAGCATGCTCACAAGCTTGGCATGAAAATTATCATTGATTGGGTTCCTAATCACACTGGATGGGATCATAGTTGGATACATGCTCACCCAGAGTACTACCTTCATGATGCCAATGGTCAAATCACCGAGCCGCTAGATTGGGCTGGGCAACCGACAGGATGGACCGATGTAGCTCAGTTGGACTATCGCAATACAAATATGCGGCGCGATATGATCGCCGACATGTTATTTTGGATAGAAGAAATAGGTATTGACGGCTTCAGACAAGATATGGCGCTACTTGTTCCATTAGATTTTTGGAAAGAGACAACAACAGCATTACTAAAAGTTAAGCCGGATATTTTTCTAGTAGCTGAGTCGGAGCATTATGAGCATCTCAATCATCATTGTTTTCATGCATTTTATGGTTGGTCATGGCATCATACGCTCAATCAAATCGCCCAATTAAAAGAGCCTGCTTCCGCAATAGATCATTGGATTCATCATACGAGACCACACATTCACAGGGGAACTTACATGCTATTTACTTCTAATCATGATGAAAACTCATGGTCAGGATCCGAGGTTGAACGTATGGGATTGGCCTATAAGGCGATGGCTGTTCTCAATTTTACTTTTGAAGCGCTACCATTGTTATACAGTGGGCAAGAAGAGCCATATACCGGTCGACTTGCCTTCTTTGAGAAAGATAATGTTGGTTATAGCCAATATGCAATGCAATCTTTTTACACAACATTGATAAAACTTCGGCATGAAAACAAAGCCTTGTGGCATTTGGGGTATGGTGGAGCTATGCGCCGTATCATGTATGATCAAAAGGATATTTTTAGTTTTGATAGAGAGCGAGATGGCGATCAAGTCACCGTCATTATCAATCTAAGTCGAAGATTTCAAGATGTCAAGGTGGATAGAGAAATCAACGGATTTGATATTTTTGATACTTCCAAAACCAATTTAGCCAAAGATAGCATCCTACGTCTAGGCCCTTGGGAGTACAAGGTTATAAGTTCAGTCAAAATATAATATTTCACATACAAATCATTAAAATTATGGCAAAACCAAGGTTATCCAAAGCAGCGATCTGGAACATGAGCGTCGGATTTTTAGGTATTCAGATGGGTTTTGCCCTTCAAAATTCTAATGCTTCTCGTATACTTCAAACCTTCGGCGCGGATACACATACGCTTGGCTGGTTTTGGTTGGTTGCTCCCATTACAGGTATGCTCGTGCAGCCTATTATAGGTGCTATGAGTGATGCTAGATGGAGTGACAAATGGGGCAGACGTAAACCGTTCTTCTTGATCGGTGCTATTTTAGCGTCACTGGGACTAATATTTATGCCTAATGCTTCCGTGTTATCTGCATTTATTCCATCCTTGTGGATAGGTGCTGGTATGCTTATGATCATGGATGCTTCTTTCAATATAGCAATGGAACCGTTTAGGGCGCTTGTAGCAGATAAGCTTCCTACTGAACAGCGGACAGAGGGATTTGCTGCCCAAACCACACTTATCGGGATAGGCGCGGTGATCGGATCTTGGCTGCCATATATATTGATTAATGGATTTGGGATCGGTAAGAATACGCCGGATAATTTAGTCCCGAACAACGTCATTATTTCCTTTTTTGTTGGCGCTGTTATTTTGATATTGTCGATCTTGTGGACGCTTCGTACAACGGATGAATATAGCCCCGCTCAGCTAAAGGGTTTTGGTGAAGAGGACGACCATCATCATGAAAGTAGCTCTAATCTTCTCAATGATATTAGATCCATGCCGACGACGATGAAACAGCTCGGGCTAGTGCAGTTTTTTTCGTGGTTTGCACTATTTGGTATGTGGGTTTATACGACGCCAGCTATCGCACATCACGTTGTAGGACTGCCACTTTCGGATACTAAATCGGCAGCTTATCAGGCCGCAGGAGACTGGACAGGAGTTATCTTTGGTGTTTACAATGGTGTATCAGCTATTTTTGCCTTCTTTTTGCTCCCTTATCTTGCTAAGATGATAGGACGAAAACGTACCCACATGTTGTCATTGATTATTGGTGGCGTGAGTTTGATCTCGATGTATTTTGCACCTAACTTAGAAATGCTTATTTTCTCTATGATAGGTATTGGCCTCGCCTGGGCAAGTATATTATCAATGCCATATGCGATGCTAGCAGGCGCCATTCCGATTAAAAAGATGGGCGTTTACATGGGCATATTCAATTTATTTATCACCATTCCTCAGATCATTAGCGGTATAATAGGAGGCCCACTTCTCAAATCTGTATACGGGGGGCAAGCTATCTATGTCCTTGTTATTTCGGGGATTTGTATGATTATTGGTGGTCTATTAACTACTTTTGTTGATGACAAAGATGATCCCTTTTTGAAACTTTCTTGAAACAATGTTAAGCATTAAAGCACCTAAATTGTCAAGCAATCATATCTTTGACCTTATTTTTACAAACTTAGTCTAAATCATATATCATGAATTATAAACAAAAACTTAGCATACTTAACTTAGTATTGTCAGGTTCTATCATCATAGGTGCTGTGTACTACAGTGATATTATGCTTGCAACGGTGGGATTGATTGCAGGAATTTTTTCTATCAAACGTTATAAGGCAAATTTCAATATCGAATAGTCGAGCGCGTGTTTTTGCGTTTTATGATTTTGGGCGATTGTGCTCCCAACTATTTCTAGATAAATAGCACGTTCGGTGTTTGGGAGCCCACCGTGCTATCCGCCTTACTCCTTGAGTACCCGCAGTCGTGACGTCTTCTATCACTATCGCATTGGTTTTAGTTTGGTCATTTTTTTGTATCAGATAATTACTGTATATGTAAGATGTTGAGCAACTGATAAGTAATATAAAATTTATCTTTAAAAATTACCAACAAACGTTAAGATATTCTTATTTTTGTGCGATATTGTAACTTATGGCTCACATTTTGTGTTTTCGTCTTAGTACAAAACAAGCATAAAATGCGTTTCGTCACGCAAATTCAATTGAATCACAAACAAAAAATAATTATTTTCATGAAAACATCTCTTTATACTTTACTATTAGTCTTTGTTTCTTTTGGAATTAACGCTCAAATGCAACCAAACGGACAAGCACCAGTCGTCGAGACTACAGCAACTCCTTACGAGGCTGAAAATCCGGGTTGGTTAACTAATATTGATGAAGCTTATGCAGAATCACAAAAATCTGGAAAGCCGATCCTTGCTAATTTTACTGGTTCTGACTGGTGTGGTTGGTGCAAAAAATTGACAGCAGATGTATTTATTCATGAAGATTTTAAAACATGGGCAGAGAAAAATGTAGTTCTTTTAGAGTTGGATTATCCAAGACGTAAGGTCGTACCGCAACATATCCAAGCGCAAAACTCGAATCTTCAACAGGCTTTCCAAGTACAAGGGTATCCTACTGTTTGGTTGTTTAACCTCAATAAAGATAACGAAAAAAATCAATTTACAGTAGATGCTTTGGGTAAGACAGGGTACACAAAGACCGTTGGTGAGTTCACTTCAAGTTTAGAAGAAATGATGGCTGCCAAGAAAGGCAAGTAAAGAGCAAATATTTTCCTATATCATACAAAAGCAGGCTTCTATTAAGTTAGAAGTCTGTTTTTTTTTTTGTTCATTTTGGACACGTAGTTCATCCCATTGTTTGTTAAGCAGCGGAGCTATTTCTAAGCCGCATTGGGATAATAAACGTTTTGGTAGAATAAAATGACCTTTCTGACGATTAAACAATGATTCTCCTTCACGAAGTTATATTTTTGTGACTTCTATACGTATAAAAAATAATTTTCTCCAAACAATTTTTTCAATTATGAAATCATTTTTCACAAGTTTTTTTGGCTCATGTCTTGGGATCATCGCATCTTTTTTCTTATTAGGTTTGATCATTGTTGTTGCAGGTATGAGTGGTAGCTCAAATGATAAAGTAATCGCAAGTAATTCAGTCTTAAAAATAAAATTGGATGGTGTTGTCCCAGAGAAAACAGACAATGTCCACAGCGAAGGAGCAAGTGCTTTGCTTAATCCGCCTGATGATGCTATAGGCTTGTACCGTATTACGCAACTGATCGAGCATGCTGCCACCGATGACAAGATCAAGGGGATTACCATTGAAAATACGAACATTTCATTGGGTCAGGCGTCGATATCTATGTTATTGCGTAGTATTGAAAAATTCAAGGAAAGCGGCAAATTTGTATATGCATATGGTGATTTTTATAGTCAATCAGCTTATTACTTGTGTTCAGTGGCGGATTCTATTTTTCTCAATCCACAAGGAGGTATTGATCTCAGAGGATACGGTACATCTATCCCCTTTTTCAAAAATATGCTAGATAAGGTGGGCGTCGAGATGCAAGTATTTTATGCCGGTAATTTCAAAAGCGCCACAGAGCCTTTCCGTTTGACAGAGATGAGTGAGTATAATAAGATACAAACGCGTGCATTTTTAAAGGACATGAAAGACATCATGGTCTCTACGGTCAGTAAAAACAGAAAGTTAACAGCTGGTAGAGTAGAACAAATTCTATCCACTTATGAAGCTAGAACAGCCAAAAATGCTTTGGCAGCTAAGCTAGTAGATGGTACTGTGTATAGATCTGATTATGACAATATTTTACGTAAGAAATTGGGTTTAGCTGATGGAAAGAAGATCAAAACATGTACGATCGCGGATTACAACACGGCTACTAAGATTACGCAAGATGATGATGCAGATGACAAGATCGCTATTGTTTATGCTGAAGGTGAAGTAGTGTACGGCAGCGATGCTGACGGTGTCATTAGTGAGAAGAAATATCTTAAACTGCTTGAAAAAATCAAGAATGATGACAAAATCAAAGCAGTAGTTTTTAGGGTTAATAGTGGCGGTGGAAATGCCTTCACCAGTGATGTCATCTGGCATCAGATAGAAGAGATCAAAAAATCAGGTAAGAAAGTAGTCGCCTCGTTTGGTGATTATGCCGCTTCTGGTGGTTACTATATCGCTGCTGGCGCTGACAAGATCTTAGCTGAAGAAAATACTTTGACGGGATCTATCGGTGTATTTATGTTAATGCCTGATGCTACTAAGCTCCTTAATGAAAAGATCGGCGTCAGTTTTGATACGATCAAAACACACCCATACGCAGGTGGCTTCAACCCAGGTGTTAAAATGACAGAGGCTGAAAAGAATATCATGCAAGAGGCAACAATGGATATATATGATCTTTTTATAGATCGCGTTTCAAAAGGCCGCAAACTTAGCATAGATAGTACTAAAGTCATCGCGCAAGG
>JANMMV010000139.1:0-6479 GCA_031373565.1 Saprospiraceae bacterium | reverse complement strand
GTCAACTGTGCCTCGACGCCCTTTCGTTGTGTATTGGCGAGATTAGCAAAAAATGTCTTACCTACAAATTGTGACAATTCGTAAGGAATAATCTGATCATCAACATTGATCCTAAAATAATTTATCAACCACTTATATTTGCCATTGGTGGTATTATGGCGAAGACCTATCTCCCATTGTTTTGATTTCTCCGGCAACAGCCTATCAAGTAGCGCTAATGAATCAAACGGATTATTGGTCAATTCATTGAGTGTCGGCGTTTCGAAGGCAGTTGAGAAATTGGTAAAGAGATAACTATTTTTATACAATCGATAGGCTAGGTCCACTGATTGATTCCATGCACTAAAATTACGCTGAGACTTTCCATTTCCCTTATCTAAACCATAATTAATATGATCGAATCGCGTATTGGCGCTTAGCTTCCATCGATTGATATGACCTTGGAAAGTAGCAAAAAGACCATTTGATCTCACACTTTCGATTTGGTCTACTTGTTGATCACCTTTTGATCCTTCGATGTTTTCGAAAACTTCACGATCATCTTTTTGAGCATCATATGTGTGTCCAAGGATAATCTTAAAAATAGAATTAGGAGTATAAATAAGCTTGTGTGCTATTCCGCCCAAGGTCCGATCAAAAGTGATATATCCACGATCTTCGTTGGCTATCCGACCTTCAAATTTCCGTCCTTTGATAAAAGCGGTCGACGTGATGGATAATTTAGGATTTACATCATAAAGCGTATGTATTCCTATCAAATTACCACGTACTGATTCACCTGCCTTGTATAAAGTATTGCGTGCATTAGCTTGCCACCGATTGGTCTCGATTTGCTCAAGGTTCAGACCACCAGGATCTTGCCCCACTGGCGAGATGTAGCTATTGATGATCACCTTGCTATGGATCGAATGATGCCATGCTATATCATGCTTGGTATATAGGCTAGTATTCTGCGCATGGGTGTAGTCGCGCTGCCCATTAAATCTCTGGTGTTGCAAGGAGTAATATCCTTTCACATTTTTCCAAAAAGTTTGCTTTTTTAGTCCTATATCATACGATCCGAGTGTATTGACTCTGGTATGCAATTGCCACTGACTATTTGAAATATTTGGGCTGTAAAGCAGGATAGCGCCGCCACCAGCATTTCCCATGATAGACGAGCCACCTGATTTGACGACGGACATCGAAGCAATATCATAATTGGACAGTTCATCTATTTGCGTAGTTCCATCAGGTGATGACAGTGGAATATCATCCATATACATGCGGATCCCACGAATACCAAAGGCCGATCGAGCACCAAAACCACGGATAGATATTCTCAGATCTTGCGCAAAATTTTCTCCATTAAATCCGAGTATACCTATTTGTCGATCCATCATCGACTTGACGGTGCTTTGATAAGTAGCAGCAATCGACACAGTGTCTTTCAAGACAGAGTTATAAGAAGAGGTAGTTTTACCTATGATTGATACCTCAGATAATATCTGTTGATATCCCGTATCTATTTGAACTTGACCTATTAGCGCACACGGAACTAACCACACAACTAGTGATCCAATGATTTTACCTATTTTCTTCATCATCACACAAAGTTACTAGAATAAGATGACAAGCTTACTTTTTCAAAAACCAAACTTTACATTAACCATATAATTTCTACCCGCTTGCGGATAGTAGTAATTTTCGTCTACACGATCTTGATAGATATAACTATACGTGTAACCGTTGCTCACGTATTTTTCGTCAAATAGATTATTGACTACAAAAGAGATGTTGCAAGTTTTGATTTTCTTGATTGTTGGATTAAAATTAACCCTAAGCTGCTGATAGTGAAAGGATGGCATCGACCTGTCAGATGATGATGTATTATCTAGGTATTGTTGACTGACGTACTTGCTTGATATTGCCATTTCCCATTTGGTATTAGGGCAATATTGCAATACTGTTCCTTGAATTACAGAAGGAGAAAATGAAATATCCGTATCGACATATTCATTTGTTATTTTATCTGCGCCGTTGGTATAGTCATAGATTACTTCCTCAAATTTTTCGATCTTATTTCTGCTAATAGACAAGTTACCTTCGACCAAAAATTTTGGCGAAAGCCTGCATTTAACGTCACTCTCCCACCCTAGTCTGAAACTAGAGGGTACATTGATTCGGAGTGGCGCGCCTACATCATTGAGCGCACCTGTCAATACCAATTGATCCCGGTAAGCCATGTAATACATATTTGTTTGGAATTGCCATGTCTTATTCTTGAGTTCATAGCCTGCTTCGACATTATGTAATTGCTCTCTTCGTGGCTCCGGAGAATTCAAAACATCAACAAAATCACCGCGAGTAGGTTCCTTTTGTCCTAGTGCATATGAAGCATAGATCAATTGTTTTGACGACGGATGATAAGAAAATCCGACTTTAGGATTGATAAAAGTGTACTTTTTATGGATTGACACTTGTCGCAAATCACTATTGGCCCCTTTGATTGTATAATCAATAAGGCGAAGCTGGATGTCAACTGTAAATTGCGTCTTTGGTGTAATATCATAAAAAGATCTAGCATAAGTGGAAAAGTCCTTTTTGAGACTTTCACTAAAATAATATCGATAAATTGCTTTGTTTCCAACTGGAAAAATAACGGCTGAGTTTGCCAAAATGTTACCATAATGATCTCCAAAGTAGCTGTTATAAGCTAGCCCTCCTTCATATTTTAACTTCGAAGACTTGGTATAAACACCATCAAAATTTGCGCCAATAAGATGATTATTTAACCATCTAAATCGCTTTGCATCAAAGGTATTAACCGTTTCGTCTACTGCCCGGACACCATAATTAGTAAGTGGGTCATCGGGTCTAAATTCGCCAAATGCACCTAATCCACGTGTGTAATATAATAACGCTTTCGTCCTCAATGATGGGGACCACTGGTGATTGTAGATCAATTGAAGATAATCTTGACCATAATCATCATTTTGGATTTCATTGGTGTAATAGTTGTATCGACGATCACTTGAGAATAGATTGATAGAATCTTGAACAGTCTTATAAACGGTGCCGACATTCCGACTATAATGACTAGCCAGATCATCATTACCTATACCTAATTTAGCCGCAGGTGTACCATACCAAGATTGATAGGTGACTTCTGAACCATTGAAATAGTTAAAACGCAAACTAGACTTCTCCCATACACGAACCGCACTAAGATAAAAAGATGTTAAACTGGCAGACCCTCTATCTGTATATCCATCACTTACCGATTGACTATATCGAGCATCAACCGCATATTTATAATTCATGAGTCCAGTACCTGCCGCAATGGACAATCTTCTCGTTCCGAAACTACCAACGCCACTGGATATTTCGGCAAATGGATTAGTTTTGATTCTTGAGGTATTGATCGATACAGTACCGCCGAAAGCACCTGCACCGTTGCTGGTCGTACCAACACCTCGTTGGATTTGGACATCCGTAGTTGAACTCATCAAATCGGGTAAATTCACCCAAAACACATTGTGGGATTCGGCATCATTGACCGGTGCGCCATTGAGTGTCACATTGATACGAGTCTGATCAGATCCTCGAAGGCGCATGTTTGTGTATCCGATTCCCGTCCCCGCATCAGAAGATACAACCATGGAGGGCGTCCATTGCAACACAAAGGGCACATCTTGCCCATGATTTTGTTTTGCTATATCTTGGGTTTTGAGATTAATTTTAGTGAAAGGTCCGTTCTCCTTAGCGCGGTTAGCTTGAATTTCGACTTGATCTAGTTGAAAAATTTCTCCAGCTAGCGTGTAGTGAACTTCTAGATTCTTCCTAAAGTCTACCGTTTCAACGATACTTTTGTAACCAACGTATGCGACTTTGATCGTGTAAGTGCCAGATGGGATACTATCAATATGGTAGGTGCCATCGACATCTGAGGCTGCCATATACTTGGTCCCGACCAAAAAAATGGTCGCTGCATCGAGCGATTCGCCAGAAGTATTCTTGATGGAACCACTGAGCGTGTTTTGCCCATAGGAAAAGGAAGAAAAAACAAATAAAATGATTAGAATTTTCATTTATAGCGTATTACATATTAAAGTGTACGCTAATGAGTTGCTTTGTTGCAGTTTAGTTTCCTATCTATCCCTTAGCAGCATTACCTGCTCAGGTTCATTGGGTTTGATCTCAGCCGATATACATCAGCACCCCACTAGCAAGGCAAAGGTAATGTTTCTTTTGATACGAGTTACATTTAATTAATATTAGTGTGCATAATAAATTGCACAAAAATAGATCGTACCTACGGCACTAAAATATACGTTATAGGTAAATTTCAACGGATTGAAATCCGTCGTTAGCATAAAGCGATGCTACGCATCTCAAAAAAGGTGCAATTTGTTATACACACTTAACATTAGTAATCATAGATTAGAAAAATCTATCAAATATCTAAGCGGAAACCATATATTTACACAAAAATTGATCATCCATGAGACCACTTAGGAGCACAATACTACTCTTATTGTCTTTTGTCTTCATTGAAGAAACGAGCTTTGCACAAAACGACACGATATTAATCCAAAAAACAATTGGTCAATTCTTTGAAGGAATGGCAAAGCTTGATACCAATCTGATGCGCGCATGTATCACTAAAAATGCAAGGTTAGAATCAACTGGAAAAAAAGTAAGTGAAAATGTAATACAAATAGAATTTAATGATTATTTTTCACTCATAGCTGAGACAATTGATCGGCCAGACATGGTCATTTATGAAGAGCGGATCCACAATTATACAATACTCATAAACAAAGGGCTAGCGATGGCTTGGACTCCTTACACATTCTACCTAAAAGGCACTTTTAGTCATTGTGGCGTAAACTTGTTTACATTGCTTAAGATAGATGGGAAATGGAAGATAAATAGTATAATAGACACAGAATCTAAAGAAGATTGTGATCTGAATGCTAAATAAATAATCCACTACTATTACATTTAAAACAAAATTGTGACACAAAATAGAACCATCAAAACCACAATACAGTTAGCCTTATTCTACCAGTGCTTTGCATTTGGCACCTTTATTCGTCATCAATTCATCAAGCCCTTGACTAACGATTTTATGCTCAAAGTATTAATCGTTTCGGTGCTAGCTGGCTTCCTATTGCTATATCTAGGTATAAAAAATCGAACCCTTTTTGATAAATCTTATTACATCACGATACTGATTATGGGGATCATTCCATTTACTTGGTTTATCTGGGCATATTTGTTTAGGTAGTTGATGTAAAATATATTATAACTTAAATAAAACAAAATAATATGAAAATGATAGGTACTTTTTATTCCGTTCTAATGGTGTTAGTATTTGCTTTTTCAGGTGCTGCTCAAAATACGATAATACATTGCGGATCACTCATTGATATTGACAAGGGACGCAAGCTTGAGAAAATGAGTATCGTCATTAAAGACAACATCATTGTCGATGTCCAATCAGGTTTTTTGGTAGGTGCAACTACCGATAAAATAATCGATCTTAAGTCCAAAACTGTCATGCCTGGCCTTATGGATATGCACGTACATATAGAGTATGAGTCTAATCCGAAACGGTATGAAGAGACATTTCGCGAGAATGAAAGTTATGTCGCTCTCAAAGCCATTCCATATGGCGAAAGAACGCTTGCCGCAGGATTTACCACAGTTCGGGATCTTGGTGGTACTGGCGTCAATGTTTCACTGCGTGAAGCCATCAAAAACGGTTACATAAAAGGACCACGCATCTACACGTGTGAAAAAGCGATCGCAACTACAGGTGGGCACGCTGATCCTTCCAATGGCGTAAAAGATGAGTTCAAGGGTGACCCGGGTCCAAAAGACGGCGTTATCAATGGCCCTGATGATGCGGCCAAAGCAGTCCGACAACGATACAAAAACGGAGCTGATTGTATCAAAATTACTTCTACCGGTGGAGTGCTATCTGTTGCCGCTGACGGCAGTGGCCCACAATTCACGATAGCTGAAATAGAAGCCGTCGTCAAAGCAGCTAATGATTATGGATTTGTTGTTGCCGCTCATGCACATGGCAATGAAGGCATACGTCGTGCGGTCATCGGCGGAGTACATAGTATAGAGCATGGGACTATGATGAGTGAAGACGTGATGGATCTCATGGTTCAGAAAGGCACGTATTACGTCCCTACCATGACAGCTGGAAAATTTGTCACTGAAAAATCTAAAGTACCTAATTTCTATCCTAAAGTCATCGCTATGAAAGCATCAGAGATCGGGCCGATGATTCAAGCTACATTTACAAAAGCCATCAAAAAAGGCGTCAAAATAGCGTTCGGCACAGACTCGGGTGTCAGTCTTCATGGTGAAAACGCTAAAGAATTTGGCTACATGGTCGAAGCGGGAATGAGCCCAATGGATGCGCTTATCTCAGCAACAAAAAATACAGCCACGCTCATGAGAATCTATGACAAAGTAGG
>JANMMV010000138.1:0-3606 GCA_031373565.1 Saprospiraceae bacterium | reverse complement strand
GGTTTTATCACTATAAATTAGTTGCTCGCCATTAAGGCTATAAATCTCAGTTTCTAGCGTCGGAGAAAATACAGGTGCTCCCCACCTAGTATCTACTGATATGGAAGGTATGCTCATATTCCAGCCATAACCTAACCAACTACTACCACCTTCGCTCGTATAGGATAAACCCAAACTTGGTTGCATACCTTTTAGACCAGTGGGTAGTGTTAGTGGGTAGGAAAGATTCGCATCGCCTTTTTGTGAAACTTGGGGAGGCGACATGACATTCATTCCTGTTGTGGGTAGAGCTGCCTTTATATCAGACATAGTAGTGGGAGCAAATGATGCCGCTGTTGGACTTTCAGGTACTTGAATTATGCCATTGATGTAGTCAGTGAAATGATCAGTGTGAATGATAACCACCTTCCTAGTATTGTCGATGCTATCAATCTTTGCCGAATTCCATCTCTTACCTTTTTCATCAAAATAGAAACTTCGAATATCTTTAAAAGTATATCCTCTAGGTATTAGTAAAGAATCAAAAGGAATTTCGATCGTTACAGCTCCTTTAAATTTTGTTCCATCAGGCAAGAATCTATAGGCGGTTTGTGCTTTTGTAACATTAGTCATTCCTGATCCCATCGGTAAGGAATTGCGATTGTCTAATTGCTCAATAGATATAACCGTGTTCTTATCTAATGCGTACGGTGGAATATCAATTAATGCACCTCTATGCTGAAGTAATCCTCCTTTTTCTGCATCAAGCAATGCAGCAACTCCATTGTGAATATGTATGTTTGATTCCGCATAATCTGCCTCTTCTATTTCTTGGCTCAACCAAAACAATCTTTCAGCCATCTCACCATTTTTGAACGTAAGGGTAGCAGACACAAAGCCTTTTATTTTGTCTTGTTCAGATATTTTATGTAAAATACCATATACGTCATCTTCGATTCTATAATCTTTACGTTCTATATTGATAGTTGATATCGGTTTTTCTTCAAATCCATAAATATATACTTTGCCATCTTTTTGCCATTTGACATCTTGGATTTTTTTCGTATCTACCGATTGTGGCTTTGACCCTTTAATACTTAGGTTTTTGACCTTGTAACTAACATTTGAAGGTCTTGACGAGACAAATTTTATCACATTTTGTCCATTTTCTAGCCACAATGCGGAAACTTCCTGTTGGACCGTGTTCCAAGATGTAGATTTTTTGATGATATGACCGCCCATTGCTGAATGATCATTTATAGCCATACAAGCACTTTGCGCATCTTGAATGCCATAAATATCAAAAGATACAACATAAGTCATATTTTTTTCAATTTGACGAGGTATATCGACCAAAAATACATTGTCATGCGGACTATCAAATCCATCACTATTAGCGCCTATTACTCCTTCTTTCATATCAGCGGTGAACGATTCGCCGTCGGCAACTAACTTATGATAAACTATGGGAGGCGATAAAGTGGTATGTACAGTTTTGGTGACAGACGTGCTAGAAATAACTAATGTAGTATCCAGATCAACTGCTTTTTGTCCACCAGATGAAGCCAAGTTTGCTGAAACTTTGGGCCCCTTTGGAGTTTCTATTGTAGCACTTTCTTTAGATGCGGTTGTTTCAGTTGAAGAGGACGTAAATGATTTATGCAACGATATTCCAGCGTAAGCAGTACTAAATGTGATCAAAATGGTTACACACATCTTGATAATAATGCTTCCCACTTGGATGATAACTTCTTCACATTGGTTAGGGTGAAACGTAGATCTGCAGATAGCTGTATTTTTTATATTAGACTTCATAATGATATCCTGTTTTTGTTTGAAGTAGATTAAATGGCAATGAGTGTTAAAGTTTGGGAAGAATCGCCTTGGGTTATTTTGATTTCATAATGTCCTGGGAAATCGACAGAAATAGTACTTTGGACTTGTGTAGCTGCTATTGTTATGGATTTCAAAAGTTTACCTTCTATATTATATATTTCAATAGTCCTGTCTTGTGTAGCAGGTTTTAACCAATCTATAGTTGTTTCTTGCCCTACTAATACAGGATTTGGCCTGAGTGCACAAATTTCTATGAGATTACAATCTCTTTTTGACACCTCAATCGATCTATTGGACAATTGCCCACTTTGTGAGACAGTTAAGTTGTATGTCCCGAAAGGGAGTGCTTCATAAATGAAGGATCTTTCTGAAGAAGAAGAGTGAATCACGCTTTGTTTGTTTGGACCGGCCAAATTAACATCGCTATCTACGTCGAACTGCGGCGATAATTTTATCGTCAAGCGCGCGAGATCATCTTTGCATACTATTTCTGACTTGATGCCTTCTTCGCGTGTGGCTATGATTCCTATATAAGTACATTGATTGCCTTCTACCTCAAAACCTGATGTAGTGCCAAAAAGATGATTGCCTTTTTCTTTAAGTCGTATCCACCTGCAGTTTTTACCATTTCCGATGTCATCAATTGTAGAACCGTATACAGCGTAATAAAATTGCATTGTACTATCTGCCAATTGTAGATCATCTCGGTGAATATAAAACCGCAAATCAGTAAAATTTTCATTGGCAGTTATCTTCCAAGTACGTTGAAGAATTTGAGCGTCATCATTGATATTTTTGAACGTCATATTCCCAGCGTTATGCGCCATGAATAAGAAATCTCCATCATCGATTCCAATAGGATTTTCATCATTGGATGTTTTTATTTCCCCTAGCGATAAGCTGATTCGAGCATCATCATAAGTATTGAGCGCTTGCCTTTGATTGAGACCTGTAATAAGGTCTGTACCTAAAGATATAAGACTATGTCTAAATTTTCCTTCTCGATTCCCTTTCCACAACTCATTTCCATTTCCATCTAGGTAGGAGACCGTATCAGGGAGCGGAATACCGTATTTCATAGCAAGATAGGATTCTATACGACGACGTTCTTCTATCTTTATGATGCGATCAAAAGCTATAACTTCAGATACCGCATCATCAACAACTTGTTGGCTAGCATTTTCAGAACCTATAATTAAATGTGTATCAGGGTTCTTGGTATTGGTTCTCAATAGACCGTGATAAAACAAAATTTTGGGCTTCTCTTCAGTGCGTGTGTACACAATTGGAAACGTATTGATAACAGCTTCATCAGTAAATCTTACTGTGTGGTTCCCATGTTTAATCCTGAAAAGGTCAGAAGGCCTTTGTGCAGCGAAGACCGCAAAGAAGGATAGTTTCTTTGTTTTCTTAAGATCGAAAATAGAACCTTCACCCAGTTCATTAAAGTGAGTCGCCTTGTGATAGTTGAAGATAGGCACTTTTGTGTCTGTTCTCGCTGAAATGTTTGTTGTTGACTGCCATTTGAATGTGGCTTTATCAGTGATTTGACCTTGTGTAGTAAGGGTAGCCAAAGTCAAGAAGATGGCAAGGCCCAGCCTGAAATAAGCTGGCATTGTACATAAATTCATTATGCTCGATTTAATTTTTGAAAAAAGATGAAGAAAAGATGTGGATCGAAGCCGTAATCTATTTTTTGTCGTCTTGTAAGCCTTTGATTACTTGGTCTTGAATATCTAGACGTGCTATCAATTTCTTAATCAATTTGTCTTGATTTTCAATTTGCTCCTG
>JANMMV010000097.1:0-3587 GCA_031373565.1 Saprospiraceae bacterium | reverse complement strand
CCCATTCATTTACAAAATATGAATCATTCATACTAACTTTCAGCGTATCACCATTGCATAGTTGTCCGGGGTTTATGTAAACAGTATTAGGCTTATAATTTTGCTTACATGGTGATGGGTGAATAGTTACCGGAATAATAACTTGCTTGCCAAAATATGTAATGGTTAATGTATCGAAACCTACTTCATCACCGAAAACTTCATAATTTTCAACTTTGACTCTACCGAATTTTGAAACTATACTTGTTTTATCATAGTCAATTATCTGTACCAGAGAATCTCCTATTTTTGCATATAAAAGAAAGGTTGATTTGTCTTGATTTGTAACTTCTAATTTATCAGGAAAGGAGATAATCTCAAGTAAAGTTGTTGGTGGCTTTATGTAAACGCTAATACTATCAATGGATTCAATTCTATTAACATCGTCTTTACCGGTGAGATATAAATCAAATTTCCCAATTTTATTTCCTTCACTATTAATTTTCAAAAATTCATTGTTAAAGGTATCCAATAATGCTTCTGTAATAACATTGATTTTAGTAAAATTAACAGGTATTGAGAAATTGATCCTCAAGTCATCGCCATAAAATATAGGGATTTCATTTTCAGCGTTTGTAAATGCTACTGAATTACTTACTGAAAATAATTCTGTAGTATTTTTAGGGCACTTAAATTTCAGTTGACGGTATTTAAACCAATTTTCAGAAAACCTATTAGCATTATTAGGTTGATTAAGCAAATTGTATGCCCAATTAATAATATTGTCACTTTCAGTTGATGCCAAGTGAGAAATATCAGTATTAAAATAAGTCTGATATGGAAATGATAATCCTCCACTTTGACTTGAAACAGGAACAATTAAATCATTTTCTTCATAGTTGTACAATTCAGCTCTAAAATCGCCCAAACATCTTCTAAGGGAAGCAGTCACAAAACCTTCATATGCTTTTGTATATTGAGTTGCAATGGTATGAATTAAAGTTTCATAATTCTTGTTAAGGCTAATTGAGTTGTTTAAGTCAATTATCGCATCAGAGTCCACCATCATGTCACCGACAGCTCTATTTTCACTACAGCCCCCAAATTTACTGCAAATAATAGACTTGCATAAATTATTCTCGATCTGGTATCTATCAATATCACAAGAACGTCCATAATTTGCAAACTGTGTTCCATAATGAGGTGCATTTATTGTTATAAATCTATTAACATCATTTTTATAACTATTTCCTTGGATATAATGCCTTGATATTAATCCCCCCAAGCTATGTGCTACAATATCTACTTTATCAGTTGCTATATTTTTTTCTGCTTCCATAAATCTAATTATCTCAAAAAGTTTAGCTCTTAATAAAGGTGCGTTTTCATAAATATGCCAATCAGTTCTGGTCCTATAATCAAGCGTCCATAAAAATGCGTTGGGTAGCTCAATTGCCCCTTGCAGATGATTACCAGCTGATTTTAAAACTAAATCAATATATTTCTGCTTAAATTGGCTAATCATTTCTGAAAAAGCACTCTCAGGATTACTCATTATTCCGTGAACCAATAATACTGGGGGTCTGAATACTTCTAAATTAACGGAATCACAAAAGCATCCGCCAAATTTGGTATCACTTAACTCTAAAACAAAATGATTCGTGAATGTATCACCATAGATAAAGTCTGGATGTTGTAATTTGAATGTTCTCCTATTTGCCGAATAAGTTTCCAATTTTATTTCACCTTTATAATTATCATCTATAGTAAAATGAACTCTATCTTCTAATTTAAATCTAAAATCCCTACCATTAAAAGCATTATTATATAATTCAAATTCTGAAGATGATCTATCAGCACAAATTCTGAAAGTGTCAGCTTTAGACAAATCAGTTATTACCCTACCTGTTTGAATATCGTCAGTTTTACCATGTAAATTAGAATGATAAATTTGAGTAGCCACATCCTTTTCTCTATATCCAATATTATCGATCAATACACCGCTGTTGGCTGTCCCGCTATTTGAGTAAAATCTTAAACCATCTAAGTAAGCCAAAGCAAAATTTTCAACACGCCTTACTCTTTGATTATTCAGCAGTATATCTAAATGTTTTTCTTCTTCATCGTATAAAATTATGAATCTGTTAAAAGTATTTACAAAATATTGAAAAGCTGTAGTTTGATTTTTTGCGTTTATGGTACCAACTCCGTTTTTCAATCCGATATTCAAATTGCCTCCTAGACCAATTATCGCTACATTCGCCTGATCATTTCCAAATGTTGAAATCGTAAATTCAGCCCTACACTTCACTTTCGATAGTATTGGTCTTTCAATCTCATATGTTATATCATAACTTTTTTCACAATTTATTATCTTAAGACCGTTAATTGTAGTGATACTGACGTTTTCAACCGTAGCAGATGAATTATCTGAAAATTTATATTTTGCATCGGGAAACATCTTACCCACATTATAATACTCCAAGTTTTCGCAGTCCCTAGCTAGCTCATATCCAAAATCACAGGGTAATTCACAATTGTCATTCCTGGTAGTAAATGAATATTTGCATTCTACTTTTTCATTTCCACTTCCTATGACTTCCAATTTCACATAAATCCTAGTAGAATGCGGCAAGCCATAGGAGCTGTAAAATTGTACATTACCTAAGTCTTTACCATCAATAATGTCATAAAGATTGGGCTTTGTCCCTATGCTAATTTTAAATTTTGCATTATCCCCTCCAGAACTCCATTTAATTATCGGGTTAAGTGATACATTTTTTAAACTATCTTGTGGATAAAAATCGTCAGGACACTTTATTTGACTAATATTTGGGCAATTGCCAGGCATAATTTCGCACGCATAACCTTCTCTCATCGCTTCTGTACTATTTTTAAACGACTTACATTCATTCCCATCGAAAACATGAACAGGACTATTTTGATTGTCAATGGGGGTTGATTTTCTAAATAATGAAGCACATATATTGTCAATGTAGTATTCAGTATTAGCACCTAACGAACCAAAATAACTAAATTGAATGAAAGTCAGTTCATTAATGCCATATGCGGTGGGTTGGCCAAATATACCGTACGGAGTAATCCTATTATTATCATACCATACTTCTATCTTATTATTCTTATTTTGAACTACAACTGACATTTGAACCCATGAATCATGTGGAAAAGTACTAGGAATGTTATTTACTTTAATTATTCCCCCATTTATTGAAATAAGAATAGGGTAAGTTATATTATTTACAACTTGAATTTCTGCATTCCGACCACTCGGTACATACATCATCCATTCATATCGGCCTGCGTGGTTAGAAGACAATGATTTATCTAACAACATTGTTGCCTCATCATTACTATTGAATTGGATAGATCTGGTCCCGTTAAAAACGCCAACTGTAGGTGACCCACTAACAACATCAAATCGTGAATTTTCCTGTGGTAATGCTCCATTCGAATAGAAATCAGGATCAGCACAATCACTATTTTCACTAATAAAGGAACAACACCCGCAAGAAATAGAATTCGCTTTTTCATTAAAGCCAGATACCGTGTTTGCAGTAACCTTAAAATTGCTATGACTTTGACTCTGT
>JANMMV010000079.1:0-6028 GCA_031373565.1 Saprospiraceae bacterium | reverse complement strand
TGTCACGTCTTTAGCGTGATCCGCAATGTAATTTTAAATATTCAGGTAATATAGAAATCAGAAATCTGACCCAGACGAATTTCCAATTATAACAGTAATTCCAATTGTAAATTTCTAATTACTCATCTGCCTTACTCCTTTTTTGTCTACCAAAAATAAATTTTGTTCAACTTTCTAAGAAAAGCAATCAAGACACAAGATGCGTGTGTACTGCCTACAGTAGATATGCATGCTCATTTTCTGCCTGGCATAGATGATGGTGCAGCCACTATGGAAGACAGTCTTGCTATGATTGCCCATTTACATCAATTAGGATATACTCATTTAATTGCTACTCCGCATGTGTACAAGGAGTTTTATCCCAACACTAGTGCAAGAATAAGAGAAGCGCTCCACTCCGTCAAGCAAGCGGTAAAAATGCTAGGTACCGAAATAAAGATTGATGCTGCAGCGGAATACTTTCTAGACGATCATTTTGATGCATTATTGCGTGATAACGATATTCTAACATTACCAGGAAACTATGTACTTGTGGAAATGTCATTTGTAGCACCCTATACCCATTTCAAACAAACTCTATTTGAAATGCAACTCAAAGGATACAAACCCGTATTGGCCCACCCAGAGAGATATCCATATCTTACAAAGCACTTTAGTGAGCTTGAAGACCTTGTACATGGCGGTTGTCGTTTGCAAGTGAATATATTGTCTCTCGGAGGATATTACGGGAAAGGTCCAAAGGCGGCTGCTTTTAAGATGCTTGATAAAGGAATGGTAAGTATGCTTGGAACGGATGCGCATCATTTGCAGCACCTTGATCTTATTGGTAAGATAAAGGATACCAGAGAATTCCAAAGTTTACATGGTCATATTTTTGAAAATAATAGATTGGTTTGGTAATTTTATCTCAGCATGAAGATGGCTTACAAAACTGCTTTAGCGGTGATATGATGCCAAAGACCTATCGTATAAACACAAGGTTTCTAAACCACTAATTATTATTTTGACTTACATTTGCAAAATGATATATAATCTACCATATATGTTCAAATTTCAACTTTTTTTTACACTACTCATTGCACTATTAAGCCTTCCTTCATGTGTTCATCATAAGGAATTGGTTTCATTTTCGAGTGTCAATACGAGTGCCTATGGCCCGGAAGTCGTTTTGTTTGCTGGGCAACTTCGTGTTCAACCCGATGACCTTTTACGCATCAATGTGCATAGCTTTAATCCAGAAGCAGCAGCACCGTTTAATATAGAAGGAATGAACCAGCAGATGCAGCAGGTTCAGCAGGTTCAGCAAAGCATGGAAGCATCTGGCAATTATACGATGGAGCTATTTAATGGCTATTTTGTGGATCGTGAAGGGTACATCAATTTTCCTGTGTTGGGACGTCTGAAGGTAGAAGGAATGACCCTGCCTCAAATAGAAAAATTAATCACCACGGGTACACAACCCTACCTCAAAGATGCTGTGGTCAATGTACGATTTTTAAACTTTAAAGTTAATGTGTTGGGAGAGGTAAACCGACCCGGTATCGTTAGGATCAGCAATCAGCGCGTGAGCTTACTCGATGTGATTGGGAATGCTGGTGATTTTACGCCCTATGCCAATAGAACCAATGTATTGCTTGTTCGCGAAGAAAATGGTCTACGCAGTTTCCAGCGACTTAATTTTCAAAATGGAGAGATCTTCAATTCTCCCTATTTTTATCTTAGACAAAACGATATGTTGTATGTTGAGCCCATCAAGGCAAAAGTCGCTACCGTCCAGGATCCTTTTGCACGTGGTGTAACATATGGAACAGCGTTTATCTCTATTATAACGTTAGCAGTTGCGTTGTTTAGATGATTGTTTAACGTTTAAATTGTTGTTTAAATGATTGTTTAACGTTTAACGTTTAATGTTTAATTGTTTGTTCTACGTTTAATTTGTTCTACGTTTAATTTGTTTAATTTTAAGTGGTTCGAAATTTAAAAAGTGCGAAGAATGAATATTTACAGTTTTGAAAAACTAGATGTTTGGCAAAAGTCCAGATTATTAGTTAAGGATGTTTATTTGACTACTAAATTATTTCCCGATGACGAAAGATTTGGTCTTACAAGTCAGGTAAGAAGAGCGATGATTTCAGTTTCCTGCAATATCGCAGAAGGAACTTCAAGGTGGTCTGATAAAAAAAAATTAGATTTATTGAAATTGCATATGGTAGTTTAATGGAAGTAGTAAATTGTCTAATTTTAGCATTTGATTTAGAATATGTCTCTGAATTAAAGCTTCAAGAATTACGAGAAAACATAGATGTAGTTGCAAATAAATTAAACGGTCTGAAAAGGTCATTTGATAAAAATAAAAATTAGGAAAGTTGAAAGTTTAATGTTTAATGTTTAAAGTTGAAAGTTTAATGTTTAAAGTTTAATGTTTAAATGGATGACATCTACCTTACGAGAGTTTAAAGTTTAATGTTTAAATGTGTTAAACGTTACACCTTACACGTTAAACCTTACACCTTAAACCTTACACCTTACACCTTAAACCTTAAACCTTATTCAATTAAATGAACGATCACGATTACAAGGAAGAAGAATTCCGATCCATGAATCTAAAAGAGTACTATTATCTACTCCTCCATCATTGGTATTGGTTGGTATTAGGATTGATGCTTGCTTCAGCGGGAGTCTTTGTTTACCTAAGGTATGCCCCTAAGGTTTATGAAGTTAGTGCAATGGTATTAGTGACTGATCCACAAAAAGGGGGCATTTCGGAGGAGGCCTTGCTGGGTGATCTGGGCTTCAAGAGCAATTCGGAGATCGACGATCAGGTGCAGGTTCTCAAATCCACAAATCTCATGCGCAAAGTGATTGACTCTTTGGGCTTACAAAGTAGATTCATAAGTAAAGGGAGGGTTAGAAAATCTGATGTCTACCGTACCTATAAGTTACTTAGGCTTGACTCGCTTAATACTTCCATTCAGTTTGAAATGAAAGTAGTGGATAGTATGTCGTTCCTTATTAAGGGCGCTGAAGATGATAATAAAGATATATCGTGCAAGTTTGGCGCTCCGGTAGCTTTTGGGGATTTTCTTTTTGTTATTCTACGATCTGAAAAATTTATTGGACCTGCAGAATACGATGTTGTATCCAATAACCCTATCGAAATGACCCAGACATATGCTGGGGCATTAAATATCGAGAAGTTAAAAATGACAAAGGTACTCAAGATGACGTTGAGAGACATCATTCCAGAGCGGGCTGAAGACATCTTAGAGCGACTCATACAGGCATACAATGAAGGCGTGATTGATGATAAAAACTTGGCAGGCAAAAATACACTGGCATTTATTGACGAACGTCTTTCGTACATTGCCAAAGAACTATATGATGTAGAGAAAGATGCACAAAACTATAAACAAGACAATAACGTACCGATTGATGTGTCAGGTGCCGACACTGAATACTTGTCTAAGGTGAGTAATATGGATTGTCATTTTATGGAAATTGATGTTCATAAAGGACTTGTTGAAAATATCAGAAGCTACCTAAATGATGCTCAAAAACAGTATAAACCCCTTCCAGGTAATTCTGAAGTATTTGGTGCCGGCACTGGTGAGCTAATCAAGCAATACAATCTACTACTGATGAAACGCTCCACTTTGATGGAAGCGGCAACGGGGTCTAATCCTGCTGTCAATACTTTTGATGAACAATTAGAATTTATCCGAGAGAATCTCGACGCAAGTCTGAGTAATACGGGTAGGGAACTAAATAGTCGTCGCAAAACAATACAATCGAGGTTAAGTCCTATTGAACGTAGGATTGGTGCCGTACCTCGAAATGAGCGCGAATTACTCCAGATTATGCGTCAGCAGAAGATAAAGGAGACGCTCTTTTTATTTCTCTTGCAAAAACGAGAAGAGATCGCCTTGAGTATCGCCGCTCAAACGTCTACAGCTCGTTTTCTGAATGACCCAAAGAGTATCGGACCGGTATCTCCTAATAGACAAACTACCTATTTATTGGGCTTCTTGCTCGGTATTGGTCTGCCCGTAGGTTTGCTGATTCTTCGAAAGACACTTGACAACAGGATATATAGCCGAGAGGATATCGCATCCATTACGGCTATGCCTTTCTTGGGTACCATCGGAACCAATGTCGGCGATGATAAAGTAGTAGCCATCAAAAAGGGAAGCAGATCATCTGTGGCCGAGATGTTCCGTTTGTTGAGAACCAATCTGAGCTATAGTGGTGTGGGCTCACCTGAAAAAGTCATCTTAGTGACTTCCACGGTGAGTGGTGAAGGCAAAACATTCATCACCATCAATTTGGGAATCACCCAAGCCCTCGCGGGCAAAAAGACCATCATTGTCGGTTTTGATCTTCGTAAACCTAAAATAGCGCAATATCTTTTAGGGGCGGATGAGAAAGCAGGGGTGACCAACTTTCTAGTCAATCAGAAGCAAGATATTCAAGAGATGATTCAGAAAGTGCCAGGCCATGAAAACCTTTATTTTATCGGCTCTGGTCCCACACCTCCTAATCCTTCAGAGCTTATTCTTCAAGATCGGTGTGCCTTATTCTTTGAAACCTTGAGGTCACAATTTGACTGTATCGTAGTGGACACTGCGCCGTTAGGACTGGTCACGGATGCTTTGTTGCTGATGCCGATGGTTGATCAAACCCTTATAGTATCTCGTTTTGGAGTCAGTGAAAAGTCTTTCGTTCAGATGATCAACGAACTGTATCAGGGACAAAAACTGACAAAACCGGGTATCATTCTCAATGGTGTCAGTAAGAAGGGAGGTTATGGCTACGGTTATGGTTACGGCTATGGTTACGGCAGTGGCTATTACGATGACAAATAGAGCGCCATTTAATTCAATCATTTGTTTAGTTTAATGTCATGCCATATTTTGGGATTTAGCTTAGCGAGATTGTTTAATTTTTGATGAAATGATCATTAAAAGCGCTGCCGAAACAGAAGGAAGAATGATATCCACTTATACTACTTAAAGTTTTGTAGATGAAAGCAATTGCAATTATTCCCGCTAGAGGTGGATCGAAACGATTTCCAAATAAAAATACTGCGTTATTCAATGGTCTACCTTTAATTGCGCACAGTATATTATTTGCTCAGGAATATAGTGATATCATCTGTGACATCATTGTGTCAACGGACGATGTTGCAATAAAAAAGATAGCTATTGATTTTGGCGCTACCGTGATTGATAGACCACCAAGTATATCAGGAGATTTTGAGCCTACGATTAGCGCATTAAAGCATGTTGTTGAAAATACATCCACTGAACACGATGCTGTAGTCCTCTTGCAACCGACGAATCCGCTGAGACCATCATTTTTGCTACCAAAAGCGTTCGAAATATTTGGTCAACTTGCGCTAGATAGCCTTTTTACGGTAAGCCGAGATTATCATAAACTTGGAAAAATCATACATGACCGTTTTGTGCCTTTTAATTATAAAATAGGGCAACGGAGTCAAGATTTAGAGCCTTTATATTATGAAAACGGGTTACTTTATATTTGTCAAAAGGAATTGATACTCAACGATATCCTAATTGGACTCAATCACTTTCCTCTTGTTGTGGACCATCCATTTGCAGCAGTCGATATTGATACTTATCAAGATTTAATTTTCGCAGAACACATTATGAATAGTACAACCAAATGAACCCATTTATAGAAATTTCAGGGAGAAAAATAGGAAAAGATTTTCCACCATTGGTGATAGCTGAGCTAGGCATTAATCACGAAGGAGATTTGCAAACTGCGTTTGAAATCGTAGATGCTGCATCACGTGCAGGCGTCGAAGTGCTTAAACATCAGACACATATTGTAGCGGATGAAATGAGCAGTGCGGCTAAAAAAGTGATTCCAGGCAACGCGAATGTATCTATCTATGACATTATGGAACGGTGCTCGTTGAATGAAGAAGAAGAGTTTGCTTTAAAAAATTATGTTGAATCGAAGGGGATGATTTTTATTTCAACACCTTTTTCCAGGGCTGCTGCTG
>JANMMV010000021.1:0-1556 GCA_031373565.1 Saprospiraceae bacterium | reverse complement strand
ATCAAGAAATGCCGTATTTTATGGTGACAAAGCGATAGATCGTTCTCCTTGCGGGACGGGAACATCGGCACGATTGGCGCAATGGCATGCCCAAGGTAAGTTGCAAGCTGATCAAGTATTCAAGCATGAAAGTTATATCGGCAGTGTATTTAATGGTACTATTGAAGGGCTAACCAAGGTCGGCAATTATGACGCCATCATACCTGGCATAGAGGGTTGGGCTCGGATCTACGGATACAATACCATCCTTGTAGATCCTGATGACGATCCGTATGCGGGTGGATTTCAAGTGATATGATTTATATAATTAAAATGATTTTTGGATTACTTCAGATAGAAGACAATTCAATTATCTTTGCTTAAAGTAAATTAATAAAGATGGGACTAAGGCTATGCGGATTAGCGACTAACAATAATTTTGATAAAGATATCGACAAACTTTCAAATGCAATTGGACGAAAATTGAGTTTTGTAGAAGATATCCAGTTAGAAACATCCACTTATGATTTTGATGACGGTTATCTTGATGTGTATTTTCATGACAACTGGACACTTATCATAGATCAAGCAGAAGATTTTGACTTAGCAAAAATAAGTGATAAATCAAAAGCTATTAGATTTATGGCGAATGAAACTGTCATGCTATTTTACTTAGATGTTTATGAAAATAGAAAACAAATACGTGAATATGTTCTGCATGAAGGTGAGATCAAAGCTGATAATGGAATCCCATTGCCCGAGGAAAATCCTGAAGAAGATGAGTCGGAAAATATATTAAATGCCGTAGGTTCCATTATCGGATTTACTATTTTTTATGACGATTCTATGGGTGAATTCAAAGGCAAAAGATATAAAATAGAAAGTGTAGTTAAGGAAGAACCGTATAAAGCTCCTTTTTATGATTCATCAACCAAAGCAAGTAATCCTGGCAATTTTGATGTGAGCTATCTACAGTGGGCAAAAATGAATTTAGGACGACTTCGGAGGTACTTTATTACTTTTATTATTTTATATTTTATTGCTCAGTTTCACTGGTCATTGTGGATCTTTATGATACTATTTATGCTTTATCTAGTAATAAACTATTTTGGTATCAAGAACACCTTCAAAGCTGGAGATGTAAACCCGGGAATGATATTATCGACAAAACCGACCATAGTTGCCGTTTGTACGGATATGTCAAAAGGACTCTCGCATCAGTTTCCTATTCTTTACATTTTTGAAACAACGGTTCCAAGAAAGGATAATGTAAAAGGCAATATTATACCCACGGCAGCCTTGTATAGTGACAATCGATACGATTTGCCATTTTGGGGCGGATTTGAACCCATCCCTTTTTCACATGCCACAGCAAATGCAACGATCATTCAGGAAAAGATGGACAGCTTTTCTGACGATGACATATCAAAATTAAAGAATAACGTTGAATCAAGCAAAAGCCTAAGTTTGGGTTATCACAATCTGGACATAGCATCTTCTAGTTGGAAAGATTTTCCATCGATTGATCTCAATGACCTTAAAGATCCAAAAAAGAAAAATTGAAAATAGCAATCATT
>JANMMV010000008.1:0-11716 GCA_031373565.1 Saprospiraceae bacterium | reverse complement strand
TATCTTCAATGGATGCCCTTGAATTCATAGCTTGTTCAAATATAGTACTATCGCAACCGCTCATCAGAACTCCATCGTTATTAACATTGTTTGGGTATGATTGGGACCATAACCAATCGGGTAAAAACCACCAGTTAGGTTGGGCTGCTGCTTCAATTCCCCAGTCGCCGTCACCGGAAAGTTGGCAACCGATACGTCCTAAAGCGTATCCAAGTAAGATACCCATTCCTCCGATATCCATCATATAGATAGGTTTAATCCCGATGCTTTTGACATAAAAATAGACGGCTATAAATGCTAAAATGAGTCCGCCATATACATTGAGACCTGATGCCGAGAAGAAAGTCTCGATAGGATGTCTTACGAAGCCTGGGATATCTTCAAGAACCGAAAATAATTTACTCCCTACGACACCTGATACCCCAGCTACGATTATTATGTCATTTGTTTTTTCTGATGGATAACGCATTATTTCTTTTGGTGGGCTATTAGGGTCCGATTTTTTATTTTGTAGATAGTAGTAAACCGCCGAACCCACGGCTAACATAATGCCTAACCACCAATATCCTTTTGATGAAAAGACAAATGCGGCGGGATCTCCTTTATATTTGCTAAAGTCAGAAAGCAGCATAGGCAATTTTGCACCAGCAAACAACAAAAAGATGGAATTTAGTATTATATCTGTTGACCCTACGATGTTAGTAGTTGATACGAGAATTTTCTTTGGTAAGATGAGACCTTGTTTTTCTTTAAGTTTCAATTCATGCCTTAGAAAAAAACCGCAGGCTGTAAGTGCGAATACCAACATAACGCCAAAAGTCTTGAATATGGATGACCAATTATCTACTGCTGAGCCAAAGATGTCGTGAAAAAAATAGGAGAGATCGGGATACATAAGATAAATTTGACGTTAAAATGTAGCAAATGTAAATAATTGTCATCAAAACAAGGATTGTCGCACGGTATTTGAATTAAGTATATTTTTAATAACGATGCATAAACATTTAATATGAATGAATTTCGAGGTATAGGCATAGTGATACTATTTCTTTCTATCTTTTCTTATAAGGTCCAAGGCCAGTTTCAGGGTCTAGTTGTCCAAGCAGGTTATAGTGCAGCTTTTTCTAAAGATATAAACGTTACACCAAGTGGTCAAGGCCACTATGGGTGGACAGTAGGTGCTGATGCAAGACTGCTAGATGGGGACTTATATTTTATCATGGGTGGTCATTATCACAGTACTAACATCGTGTCATCAACATCTCCAAATCCGTTTGGGAAGCACGATTGGGGCTACGTAGTTGGTAGGTTTGGAATGGGTTTTAGTCTTTGGCGTATCTCTGAGAAAGTAGCAATAAGATCGAAATTGCTGGGATGCATTAATTTTAATTCAAAGATACCGTCATCTGGCTTTATATCTGGATATGAGAAAATAAATGATTCCTTTGCTGGCGTGGGTTCTGGTTTAGGTCTTACTTTAGGTAAACTGGAAATTGATTTAGACTATCAGTACCCAATATTAAATACGTATTTTGAAAAACCTGATTCGAAAATGACAATTTTGTCTTTGGTGGGAGGGATTAGATTTTAATCGATACAAAAGCTAATTGATCGAAAAAATATACTTCAAGTTAAATTTTGTTGTTTATCTTTGTGCATATATACCTTTCTCTACTTTTATATAAAATATACTAATTTATCATGATCAGAAGAATTAAGAAAGTCGTTGTACTAGGTTCTGGTGTTATGGGTTCAGGGATCGCATGTCACTTAGCTAATATAGGTTTGGAAGTACACCTTCTAGATATCTTGCCTTCTGATGAAGTTGCTAAAGTAAAGCAGAGAAATTTAATGGCTGAAACGGCATTATCAAATGCGATAAAAGCAAAACCTGCCCCACTATATGATATTGCTTTTGCATCACGCATAAAGACTGGTAATTTTACTGATGATATGTCCACCATAGCTTCGGCAGATTGGGTGATTGAGGTCGTCGTTGAAAGATTAGATATTAAAAAAATCATTTTTGCCGAGGTGGACCAATATTTAAAACCAGGAGCCTTGGTGACATCCAATACGTCAGGGATTCCTATTGGCATGTTGGCAGCAGGTAGAAGTGATAATTTTAGATTTAATTTCTGTGGTACACATTTTTTTAATCCTGCTAGATACATGGCTTTATTTGAGGTGATTCCTCATGTAGAAACTAGTCCCGATGTTGTTGAGTTTTGGATGTCTTACGGTGACAAGTTTTTAGGAAAGCAAACCGTACTTTGCAAAGACACTCCTGCCTTTATAGCTAATTGAATAGGTTTCTATAGTGGCAACAAGGTGGCAGAATTAACAGAGACTTACGATTTGACTATTGAAGAAGTTGATAAATTGACAGGTGATACAATCGCATGGCCTAATACGGGTAGCTATAGATTACTTGATCTGGTAGGATTGGATACGAGTGTGAAGGTCACCCAAGGTGTGGTCGATAATTGTCCTACTGATGAATATGTCATGAAAGTCAAAAATCGGCCTATCCCGATATCTACTCAGTTCTTGTTAGACAATAAGTTTTTAGGTGATAAGTCAGGACAAGGTTACTACAAGAAAACTGACCAGCGTGATGATGCTGGCAACAAGGTTATATTAGCCTTGGACTTAAAAACATGTGAATATCGCCCGAGTCAGAAATCAATATTAGGCGCATTGGGCATTGCCAAGAAGGTCGAGATAATTGAGAAGCGTATCCAAGATATAGTAGCACTTGACGATAAAAGTGGCCATTTTTTGAAAGATCTATTGTGTGGAATATATAGTTATTCGGCCAATCGAGTGCCAGAAATAAGTGATCAGATTTACAGTGTCGATAACGCCATGAAAGCAGGATATGCTTGGTCTTATGGTCCATTTGAATATTGGGATATGTTGGGTGTGAAAGAAGGTGCCGAATTGGCTACTAGTTTAGGTGAGACATTACCATCTTGGGTAGATGAAATGATAGCAAGTGGTGCGAACTCGTTCTATAAAGTCGAAAATGGTATTAGGAAGTACTATGATGTCTCTTCCAAGTCCTACGAAGTCATTCCGGGCACAGACAAAAAGATACACCTAGATAATATAAGGGGTAACACTCCTGTTTACAAAAACTCAGAATGTGTACTTCATGATATGGGTGAAGATGTATTGTGTATAGAGTTTGTTTCAAAAGCCAATGCCATCGGAGAAGGAATCGGTGAGGGTGTTGTCAAAGCATTAGAACTAGCTCAAAACGGCAATTGGCGAGGAATCGTTATAGGCAACAATGCAAAAAACTTTACAGTCGGCGCTAATTTGTTCAACGTCGCTATGGTCGCTATGCAGAAAGATTGGAAAAAATTGGATGAAATGGTGCATGGATTTCAGCAGATTAATATGGCTATGCGTTATTCGACTGTACCCGTTATCACAGCGACACAAGGTTATGTATTTGGGGGTGGTTGCGAGATATTGATGCATACTGATGGTGCTGTTTGCCATGCTGAATCTTACATAGGACTAGTGGAAGTTGGTGTTGGACTGATACCTGGTGGTGGTGGAACGAAAGAATTCGCTAAGAGAGCATCTGAATCTTTTTTTGAAGGGGATGTTCAGATACCGACTCTTATCGAAAAATTAAGGACAATAGCGACTGCTTCGGTTGCCACGTCCGCATATGAAGGATACAAACAAGGATATCTGCAAGTACATCGCGATGATGTAGAGGTCAATTTAAGTAGAGTATTAAGTACTGCTCGAGATAAAGTGGTATCCATGTCTGATAACTATACTGCACCTACATCGGAACCAATCACTGTCCTAGGACGTGGAGCATTGGGAGCCATGTACACTGCTTTGAATGAGTTTTATTTGGGTAAATATATGAGTGAATATGATCTAGAAATAGGTCGTAAAGTTGCATATGTGTTGTGTGGTGGTGATCTTACAAGTACGCAGCAAGTATCTGAGCAGTATTTGCTTGATATAGAGAGAGAAGCATTTTTACAATTATTGGGAAATCAAAAAACGCTAGATCGTATCCAATTTACATTGATGAATAACAAACCTTTAAGAAACTAAATTCCTTTTTAAACTATACTAAAATAGAAAAATCATGAATGCATATATTGTAAAAGGATTCAGATCAGCGACTGGTAAGGCCAAAAAAGGTGGATTTAGAAATTATAGATCTGATGACTTGGCTGTAGAAATACTTCAGCATTTAGCTAGCCAATTGCCACAATTAGACCCAAAATTAATAGATGATGTCATCGTAGGATGTGCTAATCCTGAAGGTGAACAAGGTTTACAAGTAGGTAGATTAATAGCGTCACGCTCCTTTGGCATCGAGGTACCTGGTATGACCATTAATCGTTATTGTGCTTCAGGCTTAGAAGCAATTTCTATAGCTTCTGCTAAAATCAATGCTGGTATGGGTCACATCTATGTGGCTGGCGGCGCAGAATCTATGTCTTTATTACCTATGACCGGATATAAACTTGCTCCGAGCTATAAAGCGAGTATGGAAAATATAAATTACCATGTTTCTATGGGTCATACAGCGGAAGCGGTGGCTGCCAAATATGGTATTACGCGAGAAGCAGCAGATGCATTTTCTGTCCGTTCTCATCAAAAGGCGGCTAACGCTATTAGTAATGGAAAGTTTAAAGATGAAATCGTACCAGTAACTGTGACTGATGTTTCAGTTTTCAAGGATAAAAGAGTTGAAAAATCATATAGAGTGGAGACTGATGAAGGTGTACGAGCAGATACGACTGCGGAGGGTTTAGCAAAATTGAAACCAGCATTTAAGTTGGGAGGTACTGTCACGGCTGGTAATTCGTCTCAGACTTCTGATGGCGCAGCTTTTGTCATCGTTATGAGTGAAGAAATGGTCAAGCAACTAGGTGTGGTACCTGACGCTCGATTAGTATCATGCTCGGTAGGCGGTGTAGATCCATTGTACATGGGTATTGGTCCTTGTGTCGCCATACCCAAAGCACTCAAGACAGCAGGCTTGTCACTTCAAGATATAGATTTGATCGAATTGAACGAAGCGTTTGCTGCTCAGGCACTGGCGGTGATGCAAGAATCTGGTCTCAATCCTGATATAGTAAATGTCAATGGTGGAGCTATTGCTTTGGGACATCCACTTGGTTGTACTGGGGCAAAACTAACTATCCAAATTATCAACGAATTGCGACGCCAAAACAAGCGATACGGCATGGTTACGGCTTGTGTCGGAGGTGGACAAGGTATAGCAGGGATCATAGAACGCTTAAACTGATCTGTTTAATAATGTAATTGTATGCCGAAGATTCTGATCATTAGGTTTTCTTCTATCGGCGATATCGTATTAACGACTCCAGTTATTCGGTGTGCAAAAAACCAAATCCATGATGCAGAGATTCACTTTCTTGTCAAAAAAGGATTTGAAACCATCATCGATGGAAATGCAAACATCGATCGCGTCCACATCTTTCAGGGAAACCTCTCGGACACGATCAACAATCTTAAAAAACATGGCTTTGATATCGTCATAGACTTACAAAAAAATCTCAAATCAAGATGGATATCATTTCGGCTTAACGCTAAAACATATACTTTTGAAAAGCTTAACTTTAGGAAATGGCTACTGACTTCCTTTAAGATCAATACATTACCTGACAAACACATAATAGATAGGTATTTTGATGGGGTGAAAACATTAGGCATTTCAAATGACGGTAAAGGTTTAGACTTTATAATATCACAAGAGCACAACGTTTCAATAAAACCGCTTCTGCCAAAAGATAAGCAATATGTTTGTCTGATATTGGGAGCTACTCATTTTACAAAAAGGATACCTGATAAAGTATGTCAACGACTAATTTCTCAATCAACTCATCACGTTATGTTACTAGGTGGAAACGATGTAGCTTTGCTTAGTAAGGAATTGCATGAGTCTTTTCCAAACCAAACCACGAACCTCAGTGGAAAATTGACACTGCATGAAAGTGCAGCTGTAATTAATGGCTCAAGGTATACCATCACCGCAGATACAGGTATGATGCATATCGCTGCTGCTTTGGATGCCAAGATCCATGTTTTGTGGGGCAACACTGTTCCCGAGTTTGGCATGTATCCATATCTCAATTCAGATGCTTTTGGAAAATATATTTCTCATGAGGTAAAAGGACTGTCATGTCGACCATGTTCGAAATTGGGATCACAAAACTGTCCTAAAGGGCACCATCGATGTATGATGGATCAGGATATCGATAGTATAAAGTGATATACTAGTATAAAAAAAGCCCCTTAACATTGCTAAAGGGCTTTTTCGATTTTACTCGTCAACATCATCGTCCGCATCAAGCGTGGCAGGATCGATTTGACCGGGTTGGTATTTTTCGTAAATTTTGTTTTCTATTTCTAAGGCGACTTCAGGATTGTCAGCTAAAAATTGTTTAGCACCTTCGCGGCCTTGAGCGATTTTTGTCCCGTTATAACTAAACCACGATCCACTTTTCTGAATGATCTCCGTTTCAACGCCTATATCAACTATTTCACCAGTTTTTGAAATACCCTCACCAAACATGATATCAAAAGTAGCTATTCTGAACGGTGGTGCAAGTTTATTTTTGACGACTTTTACTTTGACTGGATTTCCCGTAGTATTACCATCTTTATCTTTGATGGCAGTGCCAGACTTACGAATATCTAAACGGATTGATGCATAAAATTTTAGTGCATTACCACCTGTTGTCGTTTCTGGATTGCCAAACATGACACCTATTTTCTCTCTCAATTGATTGATAAAAATACAACAACAGCCTGTTTTGGAGATAGAACCTGTAAGCTTTCGTAACGCTTGAGACATCAATCTAGCTTGCAATCCCATCTTAGAGTCACCCATCTCACCCTCTATTTCACTACGCGGTACAAGGGCAGCTACCGAGTCGATGACTATGATATCAATAGCACCAGAACGGATCAAATTTTCAGCGATCTCCAGAGCTTGTTCTCCATTGTCTGGTTGAGAAATAAGTAACTCTTCAGTGTTAACACCTAACGCTTCTGCATAAAATCTATCGAATGCATGCTCCGCATCAATTATTGCCGCAATTCCACCTTGTTTTTGGCACTCAGCAATAGCGTGAATAGCTAGAGTCGTTTTACCAGATGATTCTGGACCGTATATTTCAACGATACGACCTTTAGGAAGTCCTCTAACACCTAATGCAATATCTAGTCCTAACGAGCCAGTAGAGATGGCTTCTATTGCAACTACTTGCTTGTCTCCTAGTTTCATGATGGTACCTTTGCCGTACGTTTTGTCCAACTTGTCCATCGTAAGCGCAAGGGCTTTTAATTTTTCATCTCTTTCTTTTGACATATCTTTACTTGTTCTATTATTTTCTTGAAGATCGGCTACAAATGTACAATTTTTTTCATATATAGTTTTTAATATATGTTAATTGTAACAATGTTAGGGGCATCAATTAACTTTTTTATCTCAAGAAGGAACGTTGATCAAGTTAATTCTTGCTTTAATCGAAAAAACAAACTGCGAACATTCCAATTGGCTTAATTTTGATCGAAAATTATCTTGCAAAATTCAATTCCTACTCATGCAAAAGTTTCTTCTACTTGTATTTATGTTTAGTTCCTATATGGTTCATGCCCAATTTCCAATGGGTGGTGGCGGAAAAGGGCCTACGATCAAAGGAAAAATATCTGGACGTATCGTCGACACTCTAAATAATGATGTGCTTGGGTTTGCAACAGTTTCTCTTAAGAAAAAAAATAATGCTATCGTCAAAGATGGAGTGCTGACCGATGAGTCAGGTGTATTCAAATTTGATAACGTCGAGACAGGTACTTATGATTTATATTTCTCATTTCTGGGCTATAATGATAAAGTTATCAAACTTGTAGAAACGACTCTCAAAGAACCAGATAAGAATATGGGAGATATCAAACTTGCATCAGATGCTGCCACACTACAGACGGTAGAAATCAAAGAGCAACGGGCGCTTATCGAAAATAAGGCTGACAAACTGGTTTATAATGCAGACAGTGATGCTTCTAATGCAGGTGGTGATGCTGCTGATGTACTGCGTAAAGTACCTATGCTCACTGTCGATATGAATGGAAATGTATCTTTACGTGGTTCACAGAATGTTCGTATTTTAATGAATGGCAAACCGTCTGGTATGTTTGCAAGCAATGTCGCAGATGCGCTTAAAATGTTTCCTGCAGATCAAATCAAGCAAGTTGAAGTTATCACTTCACCTTCAGCAAAATATGATGGAGAGGGAAGCGCTGGTATCATCAACATCATTACTAAAAAGCAAAATATTGATGGCATTGCGGGCAACGTAAACCTGTCAGTAGGAAATCGCCAAAATAGCCTTTTTACTAATCTAAATGCTGGTAAAGGCAGATTTGGGTCAAGTTCAAGTGGTGCACTATTTTGGTCAACGCCAGCTGACGGTGTTGTATCATTTTATAGAGAAAGTTTATCTGGTCCTATCAGTATTATCAAGCAAGAAGGAACGCAACGTACATCTAGACTAGGGGGCAATGGTACAGTAAGCGCATTTTATGATTTCAATGGCTACAATAGTATTAATTCATCATTTACAATACGTGGTTTTGGTTTTGATACAAAAGGTAATACGGTCGGAAGTATAGTTGATTCTTCGATTTTTAAACTAAATGATCGCTTTACGCGATTCAATGATGGAATCAACAACAATTATGGTTATGACTGGAACACAGATTACACTCGTAAATATGAGAAACATGAAGGCCGCGAACTATCTATTAGTGTTCAATATTCAAAGCAAAACAGTGATACTGAAACTGCAATTGACGAAATCCATGAGCTGATTCCTACGCTAAATCGTCCACAAGAAACCATTATCAATAACGGTGATAACCATGAGACAACACTGCAAGTAGATTATACTCACCCATTTAATAAAGCAACTAAGTTAGAGACAGGCGCTAAGGGGATAATTAGAAAAATTATTAGTAATTACACTACACAAATTCTTAAGATAACAGGATATGAGCCGCTCGATGAGGAATTTGAATATGATCAAGACGTGTATTCGGGATATGGATCGCTGTCAACTATTATTGCTAAAAAATACTCTGTCGTCGGTGGTATCAGATATGAGCATACCGCGCTAGCGGGATCTTTTAGGGAAGGATCGGGAGAAGTATTTGCGGACGACTACGGAACGATATTGCCTAATTTGGCGATAAGCCGAACGTTCTCTAATTTCCGAACGCTCAAGCTTGCATACACTAAACGAATACAACGTCCAAACCTACAGTACATCAACCCTTTTAACAACAACTCAGATTTTACTAATCGTCAAGTTGGTAATCCAGAGCTAAATCCTGAAGAGGTGCATCAAATAGAAACCTCGTTCAATGTAACTTGGAAAGGATTTACAACATTTTCATCGGTATATTATAAGCATACAAATAATATCATAGAGTCAGTTTTAGGCAAAGATGAAAATGGGCTGAGTGTCACTAAATTCGAAAATATCGGAACAAATAATTCATTCGGTTTGAATACATTTATTTCAAAATCAATTGACCTTGTAACGCTCAGAACTGGTGGCAATATATTTTCGTATGCTGCACGTGGTACGATCAATGATGTGGCTGTGGAGCGAAATACGTATGAGTATAATATCTTTGGTGGTGGCGAAGTAAAGATTTCGGGAACGTTTAAAGCAGACTTCTTTGGATTTTTCAAATCTCCCACACGAACTATTCAAGGTGATAATCCTGCCTTCACGATATATGGGATGGGATTGCGGAAGGAATTCAAAAATTCAAGTGTCGGAATGACATTTATTGAACCATTTCATGCAGATAAATTTTTCAGATCAGATATAACTGCTGCTACCTTTGTACAGAAATCATCCTTCTCGATTCCTTTCCGATCTATCGGCATTAACTATAGATATAAATTTGGAAAAGTAGACTTCAAAGAGCGTAAAACAAAGGTCAAAAACAACGATCAGAAACAAGATGGTGGTGACGGACAAGGTGGTGGAATAGCCCCAGGCGGTGGACAAGGTGGAGGAAGTTAGATGCTAAAAACCGTCATTATCAAACATCAAAATGGTCTATATAATGTCCAGTAGATAAGTGCACCTCCTATTTGTTTTAGCTGAAGATTACCTATCTTGCGCGCTGATAACTTAATGTTATGTTTAGGAACTTGGTTATTTTTTCGTTTACTTTTATATCGATGAGTGTCCATGGTCAGACTAATCCTAAAGAATCAGATAAATCAACTACGACAATTTTTCCTAAGTTGGAAGAAGCACCTACAAAGTCTGAGTCTCAGGTAAAAAGTAGTCAATATGGAAAAGCACCGACCTTTACTGTACCATTTATATCTTATAATGATAATGACGGTTTTGGGTTCGGTGGCTTGTTTATGAGAGATATAATGGGTGTTGGTGTAATTGCGATGCCAACGATCGGTCGTAAATCCGGCAAACTAAATGGCAATGCAGCATTAATCAAGGATTTCGAGATCAAAAACAAAAACACGCTAAGAGCTGGTCTTTATTTTCGAACCTTATCTATTGACAATAACGATAAATTTGACTATACTAGGCGTGGGACTTCGTTCACACCATTTGTTGAATACACATTATCAAAAGATGACACACTTTCTGTTCAAAAAAATCGAAAATTGTCAATTCAGCCTTTATACGTGATAGAGGAATATGCTAATTTTGCATTGGGAGATTATACTGGAAATAAAGCGTCTCGTTTTTTTATCCCAAGCATTATTTATCAGTATATCAAAACGAGCGAAAAACGTAATACTTCCCTAAACTTCACCTTTGAGGGTTCACAATACAAAACAATAGGTGCGAATACTGAGCATTACATCAAGACAACCTTAAGCTATGACTACGAATACAAGTTTCACTCATCGTACAATGGTTGGTTAAAATTACGGTTTTTTGGATCAGGTTTTCCGATCAATTCTCAACGAAATTCTTCAAGTTTTCAAAATGTATTCACTCGTGGAAGCATCGCCTTGATCCACCAGGGATACAATGATTATTCCTACACACAGTCATATCTATCTCGTCAAAATCAAAATCTCAGCTACGACAATCAAATAAGCATTTCTCAAGGTGGTGGCTTCAAAACGGCTACAGGATCAGCATATAATGTGGGATTGAGTAATAATTTTGCTTTGGCGATAAATGCTCGTGTGGGGATACCCTGGAAACTAAAACTACCACTTTTTGGCTACTTTGATACAGGTGTTTATAGTGTCTATGATCGCAAAAAATATGTCACTAAGTCGTTAACAAATATGGGGATTGGCGCTCATCTGGGTAATGTGGTCCATGTATTTTTACCAGTGTTGTACTCTAAAGAATTGGGTGATATTCATAAATCTCAACATCCTGAGTGGTACCAGCGTGTAAGCTTTGCGATAGAAATCAATAACTTGACAAAATGGTATAAGAAAAGGGTTGAAAGACAATTTAATAATTTCTCATTTTAAAACAAAAATACATGACTTCTATTGGTATCGTCGGCGCTGGGGCTATGGGTTCGGGTATTGCGCAAGTAGCAGCGATGGCCGGTTGTGAAATATTACTTTATGACGCTCAGCCTGCGTCCATAGACAAGGCCATCAATTCAATTCGTGAAAGCGTCAACA
>JANMMV010000006.1:0-17640 GCA_031373565.1 Saprospiraceae bacterium | reverse complement strand
GTGACTAATAATGTAGGTTGTGCAGGAGTTGCTACAGCAACAATAACTGTAACGCCTCGACCGACAACCTCGATTACGGGACCTACCCCAATCTGCGTAGGCCAAACTTCTCAAATGACATCAAATTCTACTGGAACTTGGGTCAGTAGTAATGCAGGGATAGCGTCCATAAATGCAAGTGGATTAGTAACTGGTGTAGGCGTGGGTAGTGCCACATTTACGTTGATTAACACACCTTCGACCTGTAACTCCTTAAGTTCAGCACCTATCGTCGTTAATGCAAAACCAAATGCGGGTCCAGATTTAACACCATTGCAGTGTAACATAACAGATATGGCTACCATGCAAGGAACAGGTACGGGTACATGGTCATTAGGTACAAATAGTACTGGTACAGCAGTGATCAATAATAACACTAGCGCTACCACAACCGTGTCTACATTTAGCGTAGCAGGAAACTACTTCCTTGTGTGGACAAATGCTAGTGGTTGTCGAGATACAGCAATGGTTGTTGTTTCTAATGCGTGTTCATGTCCGATAAGCGATAATAATATAACACAACCCATAAATGCTACGGTATGTGGAAGCTCAGCGCCGATAACTATAACAGGTGCATCCGCAACTCCAGGTAGTGGTACTTATTTGTGGGAATATGCTTTAAATAATGGTGCTTTTAGTACAGCTCCTGGTACGAATAGTACAAGAAATTATACAACAACTACACTTAATGCAGGTGTACATACATTTAGACGTAAATACAGCACTACAAATGGCGTGATTTGTGATGTATTTAGTAATTTAGTAACGATCACGGTCAATAATAATCCTACCATAAATACGCTACCATCCAACTCAATTTGTCAGGGAGAATTAATGACATTGACCGCAGTGCAAGCAGGAACTTGGATTTCCAATAATCCTACTATAGCGACCATTACGTCAGCTGGACTAGTAACTGGTTTGGCAAGTGGCAACGTAACATTTACGTTTATACAGAGTGGAACCGGGTGCACATCTACGACCGGAACGGTTACCATTAAACAGAAACCGACCATTAATAATTTTGTAAATACAGCCTTATGTTTAGGTACTCAACTTCAATTAACGGCATCAACATCAGGGACATGGTCATCAAGTAATACAGCTGTTGCCTCGATATCAGCAACAGGTCTTATTGCAGCACTTGGGGTTGGTCAATTCAATATTACTTTCACTGCGACAAATGGCTGTTCTATTAATACAATCAATCTAGATGTACTTACCAAACCAGGCACTTCTTTTTCAGGACTTCCTGAAGTATGCATTGGTAGCAATAAGCAGCTCTTACCGTCGACTGGTGGTACGTGGACAGGTTTCGATCTTGCTAAAGCAACGATCACCTCGTCGGGAGTCATAACAGGAATATCAACTGGACAAGCACGCTTTGTTTATAAGTTAAACGGTACTACTTGTCCTAGTGATACTGTTTTAATAACAGTGAACCCAACACCAAGTTTGAGTATAAATTTTAATGGATCGCAGTGTTTTAGCGCGGGAATGCAAATTACAGCGGTTGGATCTAGCGGTACGCCAACCTATGCTTACAGTTGGAGTGGACCAGCTTCATTTACAGCAACAAGCGCGACCATCACGGTACCGACTAATGGCCATTACGCCGTTACGGTCATAGACCAAAAAGGTTGCACAAATAACACAACTGGCTTTGTTTATCAGGCCTATGAGCCATTTGTGGTCAACTTAAACACCGAAGTGTGTGAAGGTTCAAGCGTAAATCTATCTGTCAATGCATCAAGCACACCAACATACGTTTGGAGTGCAAATGCGGGTAATGCCACTACACAAACGGTGACCGTCTTTCCGACCTTTCCATCAAGTACTTATTCAGTAACGGTAACTAATAGTCTTGGGTGTACCGCGGTAGCTTCTTCTTTCATCAATGTCAAGGCAAAACCAATCATCACCATCAATGGGTCACCTTCGCTATGTATCGGAGGTACGGTTCAATTGTCAGCTACATCTGCTGGGGTCTGGGTAAATAATAATCCAACCATCGCCACTATATCCAGTACAGGTCTTGTGACTGGTATAGCTGTAGGAAACGCATCAATTTCTTTTACAGGTAGTAATGGTTGTGTCTCAGATCCAAATACAACTATTAACGTTAACGGAAGTGTTCCAATCTCTAACTTGGGGTCAAATGCGCTTTGCATAGGAGGCACGACTCAATTGTCACCGAGTGCAGGTGGTACCTGGTCAAGTACTAATAATAGCGTTGCAACAGTAAGTTCAACAGGTTTAGTAACTGCGATGGGCAGTGGAGTTGTAAGCTTTAGTTTTGTAAATTCTAGTTCAGGTTGTAGTAGTAACGGTTCATTAATAGTGACCATTAATGGAAAACCTTCCACACTCATCACAGGAGATGCCAGTATCTGTCCAGCGACAACGACAACTCTTTGGCCTTCAACAGGTGGAACATGGATCAGTAATAATCCAACGATAGCAACGATTACTAATGCTGGTGTCGTCACTGGGGTTAGTCAAGGTACAGCAACCTTTGTATTTAGTGAATCAAGCACGGGATGTCCTTCTGATAATTCTGCCCCAGTAACCATTAAACCTAGACCAGTTATTGCTTTGTCCGGACCGAATCCGATATGTGCAGGAAGTACGACATCTTTTACATCAAGTGCTCTAGGGCAATGGGTATCTTCAAATTCATCAATTGCAACTATTAATAACAGCGGAGTTGTCACGGGCCTACAACAAGGTACAGCTACATTCATATTTACGTCTAATGTAAGCCAGTGTTCGTCGGTGCCTTCGGCAATCATATCAGTTGATGCGAAACCAACCGTTGCAATATCAGGACCGAATGCAATCTGCATAGGATCAACCACACAGATGTCGCCTTCCACTGGAGGAGGATGGACTAGTACAAACACAGCTGTCGCAACCATCAATAATGCTGGGCTAGTAACCGGAATAGCAACTGGCACAGCTCGATTTATATTTACACATGCTACCACAGGATGTGTTTCAAACCAATCTGCGGAATTATTGGTATTTTCAAAACCATCGGTCTCCGTTAATGGACCAACACAAATATGCATTGGGGGAACAACTAATCTACTCCCAGCTAGTGGAGGGTCTTGGACAAGCAGCGATCCTGCTGTAGCAAATATTTCTAACACGGGCCTAGTAACAGGTCTTACGGTAGGATTTTCAACGTTTACATACACTGAGACTGGCTCTAACTGTGTATCGAATGCGAGTACACCAATCACCGTAGTTAGCAAGCCAACAGTTTCTATTATTGGGAATAACCCAATTTGTCTCGGATCAACTACCCAACTATCACCTTCCACCGGTGGTACTTGGATCAGTAATAGTCCATCAGTAGCGACGGTAAATGCCAGTGGTGTAGTGACCTCAATCAATGCTGGTCAAGTGACGTTTACCTTCACGACATCTAATAATTGTGTATCTGACGCAACTGCTCCATTGATTATTAACGGTAAGCCGATAGTAGCGATTAGTGGCCCATCAACGGTATGTAACGGTACATCAACGCACCTTAGCCCTTCAAGTGGTGGCATTTGGATAAGCGGAAATCCCGCGATTGCTACCGTAACCAATACTGGACTTGTGTCTGCTATTGCTCCTGGCGTGGTTCGTTTCATTTATCAAGATAATGGAACTGGATGTAAGTCTGACTCAACAACTCAAGTAACTGTGTTAGCCGGTGTAGATCCTGTACTTAATGGACCCAGTAATATTTGTATAGGCTCATCATCCCAAATTTCACCCACAATTGGTGGTTCATGGACAAGTAGTAATCCTGCTGTTGCGAGTGTAAGTAGCAATGGGTTAATTACGGGTTTAAGTGCTGGTATCGCCACTTTTACGTTTACAAATTCTACGACCGGTTGTATTTCGACAGAATCTATTCCAGTAATCGTAGAAGCAAAGCCTTTGGTGGGTGTAATTGGTGCAACTGTATTATGTATAGGTGATTCGAGTCAACTAATTCCCACAACAGGTGGTGCATGGATCAGTCTCAACCCTACGATAGCTGCAGTTGATAATCAAGGTGTTGTAACAGCGATATCGCAAGGATTGGCACGATTCCAATTTACAAATGCAATCACTGGCTGCAGTGCGATTACGGCTATTCCGCTTGCCATCAATAATAATCCGGAAGTATCTCTCGATGGTCCTAGTGATATTTGCATCGGAGGAATTACTCAATTGCTGCCATCATTAGGAGGCACTTGGTTAAGTAGTGATTTGCTAACCGCTAGCGTAGATGGTAATGGTCAAGTTTTAGGTATCAATGCTGGTCAAGTTACTTTTACATTTACAGAGACATCAACGGGATGCTCAGCAGCGCTAGTGGATACGATTACGGTCAAAACGCCTAGAGTGTTAAGTATCGAAGGCAGTAATGCAATCTGTATCGGATTTACAACGCAATTATCGCCAACGACAGGAGGGATCTGGTTGTCAGGGAATAATGACATAGCAACCATCAGCAATGGCGGTTTGGTTAAAGGCGTAGCTCCAGGCAAGCTTAGTTTCACTTTTATAGAGAATGGAACGGGCTGTTCGGCTTCTCTTGAAGATGATGCAATCTCGGTAACAACATGTATCGATCCCGATATCAATACTATTTTTGTTAATATGCCAGTGAATGGAAAAGTACAAACAAATGACGACGGCCCGGCCGCCTTCGTTTATGGAAATGCGTTTAGGGTAGAATCCCCAGCGGGTAGTAATCCAACATTCAATATCTTATCATCAGGAGAATATACTTTCATTGGTGATAAACCTGGCAAGTATGTATATTCTATTGGTACATGTATTAGTGTAATGACGAGTGAATGCCCTAGAACTTTATTAACCATTGATGTTTTGGATATCAACTCTTCGCAAAATATAGCGGTAAATACGGATTTTATCAATTTCAACCCAGTATTGGCCAGTCAGACAACTATTGATGTATTGTCAAATGATGGGTGCATTTCATCAAATACTTGCAATATTGATATTACGAGTTTGGTGATCATAGACCAACCAAATAAGGGATCGGCAACGGTTTTGCCAAGTGGTCTAATCAGTTACCAGCATAGTAATGGCATAGGATATGACACGATCAGTTATAGAGTGTGTTTATTGGAGACGCCTAGTCATTGTAATGTAGGGCAAGTAATAATTGCGCTAGGCAAAATCAATGCGCCAAACACAGTTGTGGCTGATGATGATTTCTCCACATTGAAAAAGGGTCAGAATTTGGTAGCGAACTTAATGATAAATGATTCAGACCCAGAAAATAACCTACTTTCGGTGGTGACCCAAGGTTCAATTAGTAGTCCTATTGTAACTCCTGAAGGAAGTTATTATATTACAAGTTTAGGTGTATTGAATTTTACACCCAATAGTAACTTTACGGGCCAAACTCAAATTGTGTATACACTTTGCGATGACTTCGTTCCAGCACCCAAATGTACAAAAGCGACTGTATACTTGTTATACCAGCTGGATCTAAAGCTTAAGATACGGGCATATTTACAAGGTGCATTAATGAATAATGGGAATGCAGTTTCTTCATTAGGGAAGCCTTTGATGAGAGATGATTTGAGATTAAGTCCGATCACAGGATTGAACTATTTGCCTGGTAGAGACCCTTACACTTATCCAACTCAATTTGTCGATGTTGTTTCACACTTTGTAAAAGTAGGTCCTGGTTTGCTCCCAGAAAATCAGATTATCGAAGACTCTTCTGCGGTTTTTAGTGTCACTGGTGATAATGCGATCGTAGATTGGGTATTTATCGAGCTCAGAGATAAAAGCGACATGACTAAAATTGTTGCGACGCGGTCAGCTCTCTTGCAAAGAGATGGTGATGTTGTTGATCTTGATGGCGTTAGTGATTTGAATTTTCAAAGCATCTCAATGGATAGTTTGTATCTAGTATTCAGGCATAGAAACCACTTAGGAGCAATGACCAACCTAGAAGGGACAGTGGGCATCATTGATCTGACATTGATAACAAAAAATATGTTTACATTTGGCAGTACCTATACGTCAGGATTAGATTATTCTAACGTTGTAATGAAAAAATTTAGTAATTATAATGTAATGTGTCTATGGGCTGGCGATATTAATGCAGATGGTAAGCTGAAATTCTCGAATCCCCTTGATGATCAAAATGCCCTTTTGTTTGATGTGCTTACATACCCAACTAATGGTCAGGCTGCGTCTAATTTCAACTTTGCTTTCGGCTATATCCAAGGGGATCTAGATATGAACTCAAAAGCTAAATATGACAACCCAGAAGATGACAAAAATGTGTTATATTTCCAAATTTTAAATAATCCTTTAAATGTTGGATTTTTGTCAAATTTCAATTATTTCGTCCAGCAAGTGCCACCTGGCATTCCGAAGTAAATTTAATTATGGAGGCAAGAATTATCATTTTTTTTTGATCTTTTTTTTTGATTTATTTTATTATTTTTACAATATATAAAGCATCATGTCGACAATCCGAACCTTGATTATATTGCTGGGCTTTTTTTGGATAATGATTTTATATGGAATTACCGCTAGTTTATGTTAATAAATTATGGCGGAACCTTCAATTTATATTGATATTCAGCGGTTTATAAATTTCGCCAAATCTATTCGATTTTTTCGCAGGGTTACTAAATGATCATCATTTGGCTCCCATAAATCTAACCATCTACTAATCATAGCGACATAAAAAAAAGAGATAAAGTTTTAATTTACATATATAAATAATTACATATTACTAGAAAATAGAATTCATAAATAGCATTTATTTTACTTTTGAATTGTAAATCAAATAGGGATACATGGAAAAATAAGTGTCTACGTTGCATGAGGTATAATCTTCATGTTTGAACCATGACCGAAAAAAAAACATTTTCTAACCAGCTTTTTAGACCCATTTTCATGGATGCTATTTTTTCCATGTTGCGCCGTCTAAAATGGTTAGGATCAGAAAAAATTTCGAATATAGCGCTGGCTATATTTGTGTCATTTTTAGGCGCACAATCCTTATCCGCTCAAAGTCCTATCAGTGCTAATCAAGGTTTTCACGTTATGAGTGAGTTTGGAACCACTTTTACAGGAACAACGAGGATTCGTGGACCGCTGTATGTGGGAGGGAATTTAACTTTAAATCATACGGGTACTGCAGATGCAAACTATAATGCCGTGGGAACTTATGTTTTTCCCGGAGACGGTGCCGTTCAAACTGGATTACATGTTGTGGGTAGTGTGGCGTATACCGCTGGAATATTGAAAGTATGGAATGGAAGATTAATGCATGTGGGAACGTCCACCGGATCAGCTTCAGGAGATAATGGAAACAATTCTGTCACGAGGGTATATAATTCAACTGGTACTTATGCTAATGCAGTAAGGATAGAGGGAACGGTTGATCAAACACCTTCTCCTGCAGTTTTTCAGACTGGAGGCTTAGTACCTTCATCGATATTCGATGCATTTAGAACCACATCACTGGCCTTGGCTAACTGCGCAAACAATGTACAATTGGTCACTAGTACTAATGTTGCGATTTCTGGTAATAATATTACTTCTGCACAAGTAGCAAGAATATCGGCTCTGGCCGTCGGAGCTAATACTTTGAATCTTACAACGGCTTCGCTTAATAATATTACTGAATTAAATTTTACGGCATTACCTAGTGCAACTTCGTATCTAATTATCAATGTGCCCATTACAGCCAATTTTACTTGGACAAATCCAAATATTACTGGATTGACGGCTTCTACCCACTCGCCATTCATCATTTGGAATTTTTATGGAACTTCAACGTTTACAGTCACGTCAAGTTCTGCAAATATTTTAATGGGTACTATATTTATGCCCAACCAAAATTACACAAAAACGGGTACAGGCGCGATGAACGGTGGAATATATGCAGAGGTGCTTTCATTGGCCGCTGGAGATATCGCTTACACCTTATTTTCTCCTTCTTATGCGGGATGCGCATGTAATAATGTGACAACTGGCGGATCGGTAGGTTCCGACCAAACTTTTTGCCATAGCGGTATACCTACAACTTTGACAAGTAGCTCGCCTGCAAGTGGTGGGGGAATTATGAACATAGAATATCAATGGCAATCAAGTACCGATAATGTGATATGGGCAGATATAGCAGGTGCTACATCGACTACTTATTCCCCTTCGAATCTTACATCTACTACTTATTATAGAAGACAGGCTAGAAGAACAGGTTGTACTTCTTACTTAAACTCAAACACAGTAACTATTACTATAACTCCTTATAGTTGTTCGCTTCCGCTATGCCAAACTTACGCTGTTAGTTCCACAAATATTCCTGTCAGCATCTCAAGTACTGGAACGCCTACCGTGACTTCTACGATCAACATCACTAGACCAGGTATCGTGTCGGATTTGGATTTAACAGCCCTTAATATTACTCACACTTACATTAGTGATCTTACCATTAGATTGACAAGTCCTACCGGGACCATTGTTACGATCATGAATCCATCTTGTGGAAATAATCAAAACTTAAACTTAAGTTACAGTGATGAGTCAGGAGTGTCGACTGTCCCCTGTCCTCCTACTTCAGGAGCAACTATTAGACCATCGCAATTGCTTTCAGCCTTTGATGGTCAAAGCATCACGGGTATATGGACCTTGACGGTTGTAGATGGATCTAGTGGAGATGGAGGAACGATCAATAGTTGGGGGTTGAACTTTGCGTTGCAATGTCCTATAGAGCTGTGCGGTAACGGCATTGATGATGATGCGGATGGATTGACTGATGCAGCAGATCCTGACTGTTTAGTCGCCTGTACACCACCGACCTTTAATTTTGCAAGCCCAACACTGGCATCTGGAACAGCATTCGCTGACGGAGCGGTATATAGGTTTGCTAACGTGATAACAGGAGTGGATGCTAGAGTTACCATATTGAGTAGATCACATGCAGATATACAGATATTGACCATGGACGAGCCAGAAATATCGTACGGAGGATACGAAATGGCAATGCAACCGATCATTGATTACAACTATGTTAATACTTCTGGATATGACCCTGCTGGTGACAAAAGTGTTAACTTTAGGATGAAATTCGTTAAAGCGGGCACCACCATTGATACTATAATAAGCCAGATTTCATTTACTGGTTTGGATATTGATGGAAGTGGAGGTACTGGTGAAATCAGAGAATTTATCAATGCTGGAGGGTATAGTAGTTATTCGACACAAACAGGATCTTTATTAACAGTATCTGGTAGTGCTAAAGCATTAGGACCAATAACAAATTTTGCAGGAATAGATGAGACGGCCCTTCAAGTGATGGTTTCATATGAGTATAATGGTATCAATCAGATTGATTTTTCCTATGGGGCAAATTATGGTGGTTCGACTTCGTTGTCAGATGGTACCATGCCTAATTCGGATGAAAAGAGATTAAATTCGCTGTATTTAAAGTGTTTTGCGCTAGATAACCAAGTATGTAACACAATAGTCCCACCAGTTATTTCTAATGGTTCAAGGTGTAATGCCGGGCCGGTAACACTCACTGCTAGCGGCTGTCAGTATGGAAATGTATTGTGGTATTCTACTGCTACTGGAGGTTCTCCAATAGCAGTAGGTAATACTTACACAACGCCAAGTTTGTCGACCACAACGACTTATTACGTGGAGTGTGACTTATTGGGATGTAAAAGTAGTCCTAGGCAGGCGGTGATAGCAACTATAGGCTCTCCTGTGGTGCCATCTATCTCAGGCACACAAGTGATATGCGCTGGTGGCAGTTCAACCTTTACCGCAAGCGGAGGAACTGGATTTTTATGGTCAACAGGCGCAACATCAGCATCTATTACCATCAACCCTGCGACAACAACAAGTTATCAAGTCACGGTAACGCAAATTGCTCAGTCAAATGCAAATTTGATCAGAAATGTATTAGGATATAATGCTGCAAATTTTACCCTTATAAATGCTACAAACTCATTTGGGTTGCCAAATACCCTATTTAATGGGATTGATGATTTCAACGCCGCTACTTTTCATGCCGCAAGAGCAACTGCGGGACTTACGTACGGTGTTGCCTACAATTTGGGTAGCTTGACAAATATTACAAGCTTAAGTTTGGATCGAAGAAACGACTGTTGCACAGACAGAGCTGAAGGTGGCGTGATGCAGGTTTGGCGAAATGGAGTAATGGTATATCAAAGTAATGTATTTAATGCAGTAGGAGATGGAGAACTGGTGGCTACTCCTGCGCCAAATGTGATCGGCGATCAAGTCAGATACGTATTATTAAATGGTGTTGCAAATCTTAACGGTGATTTTGAATTAAATTTTACTGAATGGATAATAGGTGGAACTACCTTATGCTCTGCCACCGCAACCAGCACATTAACGGTGAATCCTCTACCTACCCCAAGTATCACAGGAACGCAGACGATTTGTTCTGGTGCGAGTTCAACCTTTACGGTAAGTGGCGGAAGTACTTATCTTTGGTCAACAGGTGCTACGACGTCTAGCATAAATGTAAATACACCAGGCACTTATACTGTTACAGCCACTGATTTGAATGGATGCACAGCTATCGTAAGTCGATTGTTAACGGTCAATGCACTACCTCCAGTTAGTATTAGTGGTACCCAGACAATATGCGCCGGTGCAAGTTCAATTTTTTCAGCAAGCGGTGGCAATAGCTATTTATGGTCAACGAGTGCCACTACGGCGAGTATTAGTCTAAATACAGCGGGCGTTTATGCGGTGACTGCGACAGATTTGAATGGATGTACAGCCATTTCCACCAGAGTTCTGACTGTCAATCCACTGCCTTCTCCATCCATCTCCGGATTGCAAATGATTTGCGCAGGTACTAGTTCAACATTTACTGCAACTGGTGGAAGCACTTATCTGTGGTCAAATAGCGCAACGACAGCAAGTATAGTCGTAAACACAACGGGCACTTATTCAGTGACTGCTACGAGTATAAATGGCTGTTCAGCTGCAGTGAGTAGAGTATTAGCCGTCAATGATTTACCGACGCCAAGTATATCTGGATTACAAACAATTTGTAGTGGAGTTAGCTCATCTTTTATCGCTACAGGAGGGAGCACCTATCTTTGGTCAAATAGCGCCACGACATCAAGTATAGTTGTGAATACAACAGGCACATATGCGGTCACTGCTACTGACTTGAATGGTTGTACAGCCGTTGCAAATAGAACGCTGACAGTTAATGCTTTACCTACTCCAAGTATTACAGGCACTCAGATCATATGTTCTGGTACAAGTTCAACTTTTACGGCAAGTGGCGGTAGTACTTATCTTTGGTCTACCGGTGCAATTACTGCGAGTGTAAGTTTAAATACTGCAGGTACATATATGGTTACTGCTACTGACTTAAATGGTTGTACAGCAGTTACAAATCGAACACTGACAGTTAATGCTTTACCTACCCCAAGTATTACGGGAACACAGACGATATGCGCTGGGAGCAATTCGACCTTTACTGTTTCCGGGGGAAATTCCTATTTTTGGTCAAATAGTGCAACAACACCTAATATTACCGTAAGCACTGCTGGAACTTACTCAGTTACAGCTACTGACTTAAATGGTTGTACCGCTGTTGTAAATCGAACACTCACAGTTAATGCTTTACCTACTCCAAGTATTACAGGCACTCAGATCATATGTTCTGGTGGAGCATCTACTTTCACTGTTACTGGTGGAAGCACTTATTTGTGGTCAACCGGTGCAACAACTGCGAGTTTAATTGTAAATACTGCGGGTACCTATACGGTTACCGCCACAAATGTAAATGGCTGTACAGCAACAACAACTAGAGCACTTACAGTCAATGCTTTACCTACGCCAAGTATTACAGGAACACAGACGATTTGCGCTGGTGGAGTTTCTACTTTTACTGCTAGTGGTGGAAGTACTTATCTGTGGTCAACCGGTGCAACTACAGCGAGTATAGTTGTAAATACGACGGGTACCTACACGGTTACTGCCACAAATGTAAACGGTTGCACTGCATCAACAAATAGGACACTAACTGTCAATGCGCTGCCTACCCCCAATATTACAGGAACACAGATAATTTGTGCTGGTGTACTTTCAACTTTTAGTGCTAGTGGTGGAAGTACTTATCTCTGGTCAACCGGTGAAACGACAGCCAATATCATAGTAAATACGACAGGAAGTTATGTTGTTACAGCTACTAATCTCAATGGGTGCGTTGCATCAACAAGTAGAACGCTTACGGTCAATGCCTTGCCTGTTGTCAGTATAAGTGGGGCAAACAGCATTTGTGGGGGAACATCATCTACCTTTGTAGCAAGTGGGGGTAATTCATATTTATGGAGTACTGGTGGGACAACAAATTCCATTTCAATATCGTTGTCAGGGACATATATTGTCACAGCTACTGACTTGAATAGTTGTACAGCAAGCGCACAACGTACGATGACTTTACTGCCTTTGCCAAACATAAGCAGTATCACGCAAAGCTGTACAGGGGCTATTTTAAATAGTGTAACAGTCAATGCTTCGATAAGCTCAGGTACATTGCAGTATAGGGTCAATGGCGGCGCATGGCAAGCTAGTCCTGTGTTCACTGGTCTTACTTCTGGGAATCATTCATTTGATGTGAGAGAAACGACTACATTATGTATGACATCATCTGGAAATCAGGAAATTTCTTGCTTATGCTCAATCGTTACAGACAATACAATATCAGGTCAACAATCTATATGTACAGGCTCAATACCTAGCTTTATTTTAGGACAATTGCCCACCATCACGCCAATTACAGCTTTTACATATCAATGGCAATCATCACCACGAGGTAGTAATATGTTCACTAATATTTCTGGTGCCAATTCAAAAGATTATACGCCAAATGCATTGTCTGCGTCTACGGATTATCGAAGATTGGTCATATTGCCAGGTTGTCCAAATGATCTAAGTAACATAGTTTCAATTATCGTGAATGAACAGCCTACTGTAGTAATTTCAGGAGTCAACATATTATGTGCAGGTAATACGGCAAATTTTATTGCAGCAGGTGGGATATCTTACAGCTGGTCAAATGGAGCTGTGATCTCAACAATATCGCCTAGTATCGCAGGGACATATACGGTAACGGCCACTGATATTAACGGATGTACTGGCACAGCCAGTAGAAGCTTGTCGTTAAATCCTAATCCTACGGCCAATATTGGTGGAACAAATAGCATATGTGCGGGGAGCGTAAGTACTTTTTTGGGCAGTGGCGGCGGTAGTTATTCTTGGTCCACAGGTGATAATTCTCAAGATATTACCGTATCTATAGCTGGATCGTATATACTTACTGTAACCAATGCCAACGGTTGTACTTCGACAGCATCTAGAACACTTACTGTCAATTCTTTACCATCAGGTAATATATCAGGTATAAAAGAGATTTGTGCAGGAGGATCTTCTTCCTTTACTGCTTCTGGCGGTGTTAGTTATGCTTGGTCAACAGGTGAAAACGCTTCAGCCATCGTTGTCAATGTTGCTGGCACCTATATTGTAACAGTAACTGATATCAATGGGTGTACCGATAGCGAAGAAAGAATCTTAAAAGTAAATCCACTACCTACAGGTACTATCTCGGGGGATAACAATATATGTAATGGGAGTATAACCACTTTTATCGCTACAGGTGGTCCAGCCTATCTCTGGAGCACAGGTGCGACGGCTAACTCAATTACGGTGAGCACAGCGGCCTTATATACTGTTACAGTTACCAATTCATTTGGATGTATCACCGTATTTAATCGAGAACTAACACTTAAACCAATACCTATTGCCACTATCACAGGTGATAATAAAATTTGCCAAGGAGATAATACAACATTTACTGCTTCTGGAGGTGTTTCTTACCTTTGGAGCACGGGTTCGACTGCCAATCAAATAAATCCGAGTGCTGCAGCGACATATAGGGTGACCGTGACCGGATCAAATGGTTGTACCAATTCAGCATCTGTAACTTTAACAATTGATGCACTTCCATCACCGAACATTAATGGCGTCTCCGATATATGTATTGGTTCTACTGCAATTTTTACGGCTACAAATGGAGTCAGTTATATGTGGAATACGGGCGAAACTACGGCATCTATTTCGAAGCAAACTAGTGGGACTTACATTGTTACGGCTACGGATATTAATGGTTGTACTGGGTCAGCGTCAAAAGCACTAACTACATCTGTTGGTGTAACTGCGTCCATAGATTTTAATGGGTCAGTGTGTCTCCAATCCAATTCTCAATTGACAGCAAATGCAATAGGCGGTACGGCTCCTTATTCCTATCAATGGCAAGGCCCAAGTGGCTATAGTGCTACAACTCAGAATGCCCCAATATCGCAAAATGGAAATTATTATGTTACAATCACCGACGCAAATTCATGTATAGGGAGTTCTGCTGGATTTGTATATGCAGTTTTTGAACCGTTTATAGTTTCACTGCAGACCGAAGTTTGCGAGGGAAGTAGTGTTAATTTAAATGCGAGTGGGGCTGGCATAGTATCATACCTTTGGGGAGTAAATGCAAACAATGCCAACACAGCTTCAGTTACTGTATTGCCGACCTTTCCATCATCGACGTACACTGTTACAGTTACAAATTTACAAGGTTGTACTGCTCAAGCAGATGTAAGTATCAATGTAATAGCGAGACCTACGGTAAGTGTCACAGGTCCAAGCGCTATATGTCTTGGATCCTCATCATCGGTAACTGCAAGCACTGCAGGTACATGGTCGAGTACAAATAATGCAGTTGCGCTTATTCTCAATGATGGCACTATTTATGGCGTTGGAACCGGAAGTGCATCGTTTATATTTACTTCTAATGTAGATGGTTGTTCTTCATTGCCAACTTCTGATATTACAGTTGATCCTATGCCCTACGCAGGGCCTGATCCTAGTCCTTTAAATTGCTTTGTTACCGACTCCATTACATTACAAGGGAGTGGTGTAGGGACATGGTCAATTGGATCAAACAGTGCTGGTTTTGCTCAATTTAGCGATATAGAAAGTCCAACGGCAGTGGTAAAAGATTTTACAGTTTTTGGTACTTATTATTTTGTTTTTTCAAATACCTATGGATGTGCGGATACCTCCAAAGTGACTATTTCGAATGCTTGTACTTGTCCCATCAAGGATAATGACATTACGCAACCTGCAATATTATCTTTTTGTGGGTCAGCGCCTGCATTCGTAATTGAAGGTAGTATAGCTTCCCCTAGTAGCGGAAACTATATTTGGCAGTATGTTCTCGTTGGCGATCAATACGTATGGCAGTACAGTCTCGATATTGGTCAATATTTATGGCAGTATAGCCTTAACGGCGCTCCATTTGTAGATGCGCCAGGGGACAATTTTGATAAAGATTACATGACGCCAGTCTTAGGAGTAGGAGTTCATACTTTTCGCAGAAAATTCTATAAAACTACAGGTATAATTTGTGATGATTTCACAGAAAGTGTCGTTATCACGGTCCACCCCAATCCTGTCATTTCAGACCTTAATCTATCAGTCATTTGTCAGAATGAAAATACTTATATTTCACCTTCTTTTGGAGGGTCATGGTTAAGTAATAATCCTTTAGTGGCGGTTATTACAACTAACGGTTTAATTACAGGTATTTCTGCGGGTAGCGCAACATTTACTTTCAAATCATCATCAACAGGTTGTGCGGCAATTAGTAATTTACTAACAGTCAATCCGTTGCCTACTGTTTCGTTAGATAATTTAATTCTTTGCCAAGGCGGCAGCGCTCAGGCTTCCCCTTCAACTGGTGGAGTTTGGAGTAGCAGTAACCCAAATATTTCAAGTATTGATTTTACTGGTTTGATCAGTACAATTCAAGCAGGAACTTCTTATTTTACGTTTATTGATCAATCAACTGGATGCAGTAGTCAAACGCCTGTTCTTGAAATATTGACTAAACCAATTGTTGGATTTACTGGTGACTCACAATTGTGCGTTGGATCAACAACGCAGTTAACTTCTGATTTAGTTGGTTCGTGGGAGGCTCTCGATCCAAGTTTCGCAATAATTTCACCAACAGGACTGGTTAGCGGTCTCAGCCAAGGAATGGCGAGATTCGTTTTGACTGAATCCATTACGGGGTGTAAAAGTGATACTTTAAGCCTTCAGATAAACTCAAAACCATCTTTATCAATTGATTTTAATGGTGATGTCTGTTATAAAGCTGATATGATAATCACGGCGAATGCCCAAGGAGGTCTTACGCCTTATACCTATCAATGGACAGGGCCTAATAGTCTATCTAGCTCTTTGCCAAATCTGCCAATTTCTACTCATGGAAACTATAATATCAGCATCGTAGATCAAAATGGGTGTACAGCATCGTCAACTGGTTTTGTCTATCAAACGTATGTGCCTGTAATAGTGAATCCACAGACTTCTATATGTGAAGGTCGATCTACTAATTTGATCGCGAACGGGTCTGGTAATCCTACGTTTGCTTGGAGTTCTAATGTCGGAAATAGTACGAGCCAGCAAGTAACAGTTTATCCTGCCTTACCTTCTTCGACATACTTTGTTACAGTTACTAACAGCGTAGGTTGTTCGGCTGTAACAGGTACCACTATCAACGTGATAGCAAGACCAATTGTATCGATATTGGGTGCTCCAGCTTTGTGCATAGGCGCAACGTCTCTGCTAAGTCCGTCTCAAGGTGGTATCTGGGTTAGTTTAAATAGTAACATTGCGTCAGTGAATAATAGCGGTTTAGTAACCGGTGTTTCTGGCGGCCAAGTTACTTTTGCTTTTGTCAGTAATAGTACTGGCTGCGAATCATTAGAAACCTTACCGATAACGGTTCACCCTCCGATTACGTTAACAGTTCAGGGTCCATCGCAACTATGTTTGACTGAAACAACTCAATTGTTGCCAAGTACTGGGGGAATTTGGACAAGTAGTAATCCTTTGATAGCATCTGTCAATGCAAGTGGGGTAGTAACTGCTATTGCACCGGGTGTCGTTAGTTTTACTTACGTTAGTACCACAACTGGTTGTCCAGGTATAGGCAGTCTTGTCATCGTAGTAAATGAAAAAGCACAACCATTTATAATAGGTAATTATTCGCTTTGTCCTGGTGTAACGACGTCCATTTTTCCTAACACTGGAGGTACATGGATTTCATCCAATCCGCTCGTTGCTTCTATCAGTAATAATGGAATAATCACAGCGATTAGTGCTGGCAAAGCGGCTTTTACTTTTACCAATACAACTACTGGATGCGTATCTGGCATATCTGATTCCATAACAGTTTTGAGCAAACCTGTTATCACCTTAACAGGAGCCAATAGTATCTGCGTCGGTTCTTTAACGCAGTTCACAGCTAATTCTTCAGGCTTCTGGATTTCAAACAATCCAAGTAGGGCTTCAATTAGTGGCGTAGGTGTTGTCACAGGACTTAGTGCTGGACTTGCAACATTTAAATTTATTTCTGATATCAACACTTGTGAATCTGACCTTTCAACAAACATAACAATTCTACCGCAACCCACCATATCTTTGATCGGTCCGTCAACA
>JANMMV010000845.1:0-5825 GCA_031373565.1 Saprospiraceae bacterium | reverse complement strand
CGTTGACGGTGAGCCATTTGTTATAGAGTATAATTGTAGACTAGGAGATCCCGAGACTGAAGTTATCATACCTCGTATCAAAAATGATATAGTAGAAGTTTTGAAAGCTGCAGCAAATGGAGACCTGGATCAAATCAAAATTGATATAGAACATCGACAAGCAGCTACTATCATGCTTGTGTCAGGAGGGTATCCGGGCGACTTCGTTAAAGGATATCCTATTGCGATACCTTCCCATACAAGTAAAAATCTAGTTTTTCATGCAGGTACTACAATACGAAACGATCAAATCGTGACTGCTGGTGGCAGAGTAATTGCTGTTACAACCTTGGATACTGACTTCAGAGAAGCTGTGCTGAAGTCACTGGCTTTGGCGAATGAAATACAATATACTGGTAAATATTTTAGGACTGACATAGGTTTCGATTTATAATCTATTGATAATGAGACGATATACTCCTAACGAATTGGCTCGCATTATGGATTGCGAACATCCTGTCGTCGCTAATTCTAGTGCGGAGATTTTGTGGCTTTCATATGATACTCGTCAATTGGTAGATCCGAGTGTGACTTTGTTTTTTGCATTAAATGGTGCGTTTGATCATGGTCATATATACATCAACCATGCAATAGCATCAGGAGTTGTTAATATAGTTTGTGATAATAATTGGAGTGATTTTCAATCCAATGTCAATTATTATCGAGTTCCCAACGTGCTGGAAGCATTGCAACATTTGGCCACTTTTCACAGGGCTCAGTTCGATATTGAAGTGATAGGTATTACTGGCTCTAACGGCAAAACGACTGTTAAAGAATGGCTCAGTCAGCTTATCGACGATCGGAGAGTCGTCAAAAGTCCGAAAAGTTACAACTCTCAACTTGGTGTTCCTATTTCTGTATGGCAAATGAGTGATCAAGACGATCTTGCTATATTTGAAGCAGGTATCTCACAACCGAAGGAGATGGAACGATTGGCAGAGATTATAAATCCTACGATAGGGTTGATGCTCAACATAGGTGATGCCCATGATGCAGGTTTTGATTCTAGAAGCCAAAAGATCAAAGAAAAATTAAAGCTTTTTACGCGATCTAAATCCATCATTTATTGTAGCGATCATGCAGAAGTAGCTGCAGAAATAGATACTCAACTTCCCAATGTTGAGAAAATCTCCTGGGGTAGGGTAGTAGGAAGTTTATTCAAAATCACGGACCAGCGTTACAGTTCTGATCGAATGGAGATTAGTATACATTATAAAAATGAAGAACATTTACTTCTTATTCCATTCACTAATGATGCATCTATTGAAAATTGTCTGCATTGTATAGCGGTATGCCTTACCTTCGGTTATGATATAAAAAGTCTTTCTCATAGATTGCTAAGACTCCACAATTTGCCTATGCGTCTTGAAATGAAAAGTGGAGATGATGATGCTATAATTGTCAATGACACTTACAGCGCTGATATTCATTCTCTACGGGTAGCCTTACAGTTTTTGTCTCAGCAGAGTGGAGATAGAACGCGAACGCTGATCCTTTCGGATTTTGAGCAGCTAGATCTTAGCAGTGATCAGTTCGTAGATGCGTTGGCAGCGATGGTTAATAAATATAATATATCCAAGGTTGTTGGTATAGGCAATGATATAGCACAATTGAGTAATAAGCTGACAAGTGATATTGCTTTTTATCATTATCATAATGTAGATAGTTTGATAGAAGACCTTCATCGACTCGGATTTGAAAGAAATGCAATCTTGATCAAGGGCGCTCGACGATTTGGTTTAGAGCGCGTTGTACATTTATTATCTCAAAAGCGCCATACCACCGTCCTAGAGACTGACATGCAAGCCATCGACCATAATATTAGATATTTTTCGTCATTATTAGGAGCTAAGACTAAGATGGTCGCTGTAATCAAAGCCGCGGCTTATGGGAGCGGCAGTGCTGCCCTTGCGAAATTTTTAGCCTTTCGGCAAGTTGACGCTTTGGCTGTGGCTTATGCTGATGAAGGTGTCTATTTACGGCAAAATAATGTTGATAAGCCTATCATCATCCTAAATCCTGACAGTGCTTCGATAGTAGATCTTTTCCAGTACAATTTGGAGCCAGAAATCCACGGTATGGCTTTATTAGACAGTCTTATCAGCTATATAAGTATTCATTCAACTAGTACTATACAAGTTCATATCAAAATAGACACTGGTATGAGACGATTAGGTTTTTTGGCCGAAGAAGTCGATGTCATGATCAACAAAATCTGTGCAAATCCTGCTATTCACATAAAATCCATCTTTAGCCATTTAAGCGGAAGTGAGGACAAAAGTCTTGATTATTTTACTCATGAACAAGTGAATATCCTAAATCAAACTTACCTCAAAATTTCCGCTGCCATTGGCTACCACCCTCTTAAGCATATACTCAACTCGTCGGGGATACTTAGATTTCCCGAGTATCATTTTGATTGGGTAAGACTAGGTTTGGGTTTGTATGGAATCGATTCTACTGGCCAATTTGGACATTATCTTGAAAAGGCACACACCTTCAAATCGACTGTCATACAGATAAAACCTGTATCATCTGGTGACACAGTGGGGTACAATCGGAACGGTATTGTATCTAAATCTGGCTTCATTGCAATCTTAAATGTTGGCTATGCTGACGGATTGCGTAGATTAGCGGGCAATGGTCTATATTCGATAGAAATCAATGGCAAATCTTATCCTACAATAGGTAATATCTGCATGGATCTAACGATGGTTGAACTAGGACAGATGCACAATGTTAAGGTTGGGGACGAAGCCATTATTTTTGGTAAAACCAAATCACTAAATGATCTCGCGATCGTCTGCCAAACCATACCATATGAAATTATTACTTCAATCTCTCAACGAGTCAAGCGCATCTACACGCATGCATGATAATAGACGATGTAAGTCGTCGTTTACTCATCAGCATTGAATACACTGAAATCAAACAGCATCGAGAATCGCAGTGTGTTGTCCAGTGGATTTTGCACATTAGATGTAGGAACTAGATACGATAAATTGATTCCGAATATGTTGTATTTCACACCTACTCCAAGAGTAAAAAAACGTCTGTTTCCTTTTAGGGCATCTTCGTAATAATATCCACCCCTGAATGCAAACTGCTTATCGTACCAGTATTCAATACCTGCACTAATCGAGAACTCTCTCATTTCTTCACTAAATCCGCCTTGTGCATCACCTAATGAACCTATGATGCCGCTAAAAAGCTGTTTCTGTCGGTAATCGGCTATACCATCCTTAGGATTTACATCCCACTCAGGATTATCAATCGGATTTCCCTTGTCGTCCAATATTTGCCTAGTTTGTGGGCTAGGTACCATTAACTTATTAATGTCTATGGCAAAGGTCATGCTGTTATAATCATCAAAATCTAATGTCAAAGCAGTCCCTAATGCCAAGTTTGTAGGTATCACATCTCTTATGTTGCTAGATTTAATATAACTCACTTTAGAACCTAGATTAGTTAGCGAAAGACCGTGAGACCATTCACCCTTGTAGCCACTAAATGTTGTTTTAGTACGATAATTGATACCTATATCAGCTGCTACCGATGTAGCAGTCGAAATATCTTGACCATTCACTTGAAGACCTGAAGCTAGATTTGATGAAATATATTTGCCTGATAGAGACGCAGATAGCTTATCACCCAGTTTTCTTGCATAAGCCACAGTTATATCAAATTCTTGTGGTCTACCTATACCTAGTGATCCACCTATATTATCGGTAAACGGAATTTCTCCTAGCGAAAAATATCTAATTCCTCCACCTACTACTTGATTATCATTGAGCTTATAATATCCTGTCAAGTACAATAAGAAGATGTCATTAAGATTTAGATTTTGTAGCCATGGAGTATAAGTGAAAGATAAACCTGAATTCTCCTCAGAAAATGCCCAATTTGCAGCATTGAAATGAAGTGTATTTGCATCAGGTCTCAATGCCACACCTACATCACCCATTGCCCCAGAACGAGCATCTGGCGTGATACGCATAAAAGGAACCGCTGAGAGCAACGTATTAGGTATGCATTCACCTGACCCATCAACAACACAACCTTTGGCTGGATTATAAACCTGGGCTATAGAGATACTTGTGATAGCTAATAATAATGTAAATGTAAATACTTTTTTAAGGATTGTCATAAGTCGCTTTTGTTAAAATTACGGCAATATTACGTAATTGTTTGTTGTTTTATTGCCTAAAAAGGGTTTTACTGTTTAAAATATCTTAAAGTTTGACTAATTTTTCAAACTTGGATTCGCTTGTGTAAGATCCATCTGCAGATTTCGCTACTATTTTAAAAACGTATATTCCATTGGCAAGTTGGACTGGAACATCATCAAATGTATAGATTAATCTGCCATCTGCTACGGTTCCTGTTATTTTAAGGGTTCCCATTTGTCTGCCTTCAACTGAAAACAATTGGACTTCAATATTCAGCAAACTAGGAGCATTGTTTAAATTAAAGCCAAAAGTCAATTTATCACTAAATGGATTAGGGTACACGAGTACATTATCGATTATGTCTTCTAGATTTTCAACAACTACAAATTCTGTAGACGCCTCAGCCGAATTACCTGCTATATCCCATGCCTTTGCTTTGATGGTATGACGGCCCAGTGAAAGCTCATTTAACCTATACCTGACAGTACCACTAGTGTAGTCATCTTTTGTAGCGGTATAATAATCATTAAGTATGAAGATGTTTTTATTATTTTCGTCCAGTACCGCTGTAATATCTTGGCCTATCGCATTGCCTGTCACGTTGATACCTAGATCATCTGACAATTTTAATAGCAGAAGAGGAGTTTTATTGGTCTCGTCGCCTTCAACAAACTGCTCATTGTTCATAAAGACATCAATCTTGGGACCTTTGTCATCTTTAACTATATTTTTGTTAGTACCTCCTATGATCAAATTATTGAAATATCCACCAGCGTCGGTAATTACTCCATCAGTTGCATAATATGAAATCCTAGCATTACCTATATCATATTTAATGGTTGTAGGTACCCAGAAACTAAATTGCCATTTTCCATCTTTGACTGTCGTACTCCCCTTGAAGATGATGTTTTGGTATACATCAAACTTGAATTTACTTGAACCTGCATCATTGCCCAAAGTTTGTAGGTTAGATATTTTGTCGAAGACCGTTGGCGTGAGAATGCCATTGAAATCTGACTTTATGTTTCCTTTGTCATCTGCAATGAAACCTTCAATAGTTATTTTCTCAAGCGCTCCGATAGTGTCAGTTTCTAAAACATTTTTTCCATTCACCTTCGTAGTTATGATATCATATTTTGGCATCGCAATCTGCATCGATGGGTCTCCTAGCAAGGTAAACTTTCTCGAATTGACTCTGAAACTGCCATCGGGATATTTATTTTTGCCGGTAGCAAGCACTTCTCCTAATGTAGGTGCACGTCCGTTTACTTTTTTATACAAAAGATTATTGACTGCATCCGTCAATTCTTTATTGGAATTAGTAAATACGGCCCTGGTTGTACTGAATAGAGCTATTGCGCCACCCTTAGGATTCAAGATACACTGTTCTCCTGGGGTCAATATAGATGGGTCATCATAGGCAGCAAAACTGCAAGTAGCTGTCACCATGATGGGCATCTTGTCATAATTGTCCCATGAAACGATGTCAGGAATCGTTAGAACCCTTTCTTGAGCCCATCCTAGAGGCCCACCATGTCCGAGATAAGTTAATGATATTTGACCTTTTGAGATATCTTCGTTTAGTGCTCTATTTGCATCTAAAAATCTATTTTCCCC
>JANMMV010000812.1:0-7647 GCA_031373565.1 Saprospiraceae bacterium | reverse complement strand
GTGTCTCCTGGTCGCACTAGGTTTGTCTTCACAGAGACTGGGACTGGCTGTGTATCCGATTCGTCATCATTGATCACCGTTAATCCACGACCTAACACATCCTTATTAGGCCAACCGCAAATCTGTATCGGTGCTACTGCTCAGTTTACCCCAACGACAGGCGGCATTTGGACGAGTGATAACCCAGCAGTTGCTACTATTAATAACGCTGGTGTTGTAGTTGGATTATCTGCAGGAGCAGTAACATTTTTGTACAGTAGCACAACATCTACGTGTCAATCTGCCCCTACAATTCCCATTGTAGTGAATCCTAGGCCTGTCGTAGGTTTCTCTAGCAGCCCATCCATCTGTGCGGGGTTAGAGGCACAATTATTTCCTAGTATGGGCGGACTATGGACAAGTCTTTCTACTTCGATCGCTAGCGTAAACAACAACGGCCAAGTGATAGGAATCAGTCAAGGAGCCGTCAGATTTAGATATACTGATCTAGCCACAGGCTGCCAGGCTCTTACAAGCTTAGCTATTGTTAATTCAAGACCAACAGTTACCATTATCGGTCCCACTACTGTCTGTATCAACGGTACTTCTCAATTAATGCCTAATCAGGGTGGGACTTGGACAAGTGATAATCCAAGTGTAGCTTCGGTTACTCAATCCGGTTTTGTAACAGGGGTTAGCAATGGAGCTTGTACTTTTTCATTTTATGATGCTACCACAGGTTGTTCTGCCTTGTCACTAGTGCAAGTAACGGTTGCTTCCCCAACTTCGGTTGCTATACAGGGCCCATCTACGCTATGTGTTGGGTACACATCTCAGTTAGCTCCAAACTCGGGAGGTATCTGGGTATCATCAGATCCTCAGATAGCCAGCGTAAACAACGATGGAGTAATGAAAGGATTAGCTTCTGGGAAAGTTTCATTTTCATTCATAGAAACTAGTTCGGGTTGTCAAACTTCATTACCACTTGATGCTGTCGATGTCCGTCTGTGTACGGATCCTGATATAAATGTAGGACTTTTTGGTTATACAATGACGGGAAGCATACGAACTAACGATGATGTACCAGATGGTGTCTTCTTCAGCGAGAATAGCGAAGGTCAAGCAAACAGGAGTAGCACTGTTACTTACGGGGAGATTTATGAATTGATTTCTAGTCCTAGTGGGTCAGTCGCGAATATTTCATTTGCCGCAAATGGTAATTATACTTTTTCTGCGACAAAAGCAGGGAAGTATGAATATAACGTGTCTGTATGTTTAGGTACTAATACTTTTTCATGTCCCATGACTAATTTGGCAATTCATATCATAAATCCTTCTGACCCATCTTCAGCGATGGTGCTTAATACAGATTTTATGACGTTGCCACTTTATCAAAAAATAATTCAAGATACAATCAAGATTCCATGGATTTCTAATGATAAATGTATAGAAATTAATGGATGCCTACTAGATCGCTCCGATATGTGGGTAGAAAAAGTACCTAGAACAGGTGTGGTAGCTTTAGACGTTTATAGCCCAGGAGAATACTTTTTTTCTGATGGAGTCCAAGCTGGAATGGACACTATTGTCATAGGTATGTGTGACAAAGTTGATCCAACAATATGCCATCAAGCAAGAATATACATGATGTTAAGTGCCCAGAATGCGACCAATAGTACAGTGGCCGTGGATGATTTCTTTGGTTCTGTCAAAGGCGCAACTATTAACGGAAACTTATTAAGCAATGATTCTGATCCTGAAAAAGATCAAATAGAAGTTTTGGCACAAGGAAGTATAAGCAATCCTATCATAATACCGCAGGGACAGTATTATATTGACACTGACGGCTCATTCTCGTACACTCCTGCACAAAATTTTGTAGGAAATTTGTCCTTTGCATATATGATTTGTGACAATAATAGCGTGGATCAAGCGTGCACTCAAGCGACTGTTTATATTGTTGTCATTGATGAAATGAGACTTAAAATGAGAGCTTATTTGCAAGGGTCACTAATAGCTAACAAAAATGCACTCTCCTCTGTAGGTAAACCCTTGATGAGAGATGAACTAAGGAATAGTCCCTTTGGCAATAAAAATTACATACCTTCAACTGATCCTTACGCCACATTGCCAGATTTAGTAGCAAATGATAATCGGTTTGGACATGTTGGAATGTCGCTATTATCTCCCAATATTTCTGTGTTGGATTCTGCTACGGTTTTGACTGTTGAAGGAGAAAATGCAATCGTCGATTGGGTATTTGTCGAAATGAGAGATAAGAATGATCCTTCGCACCTAATAGCGACGAGATCTGGTCTTATTCAAAGGGATGGTGATATTGTCGATATTGATGGCACTAGCGATCTTTCTTTTCCAGGTGTTTCAAGTGACAGTGTGTACGTAGTTATAAAACATAGAAATCACTTAGGTATCATGTCCACTAAGGTGCCTTATGGCAATATGATAGACTTTACATCTTTATCTACCCCAGTATTTTCTTTTGGTAACCAAAATGGCTTAGATTATAGCGCTTTATCAGGTAATACAACTGTTAAACCTACTTTTAGAGCGCTTTGGGCTGGAGATTTTGATGGCAATGGTAAGATAAAGTTTGTCAATCCTGGTGATGATCAGAATAATTTGTTTTTCACTGTTTTTTCTTACCCAGCAAATGCGTCTAGCACTATTAATTACGATTTTGCCTATGGCTATCATCAGAGTGATTTTAATATGGATGGTAAGTCCAAGTATGACAATCCTAATGATGATAAGAATATGCTTTTTAATCAGATAATTGCTTATCCATTAAATATTGGATTCCTTTCCAACTTTAACTTTTTTATAGAACAAGTCCCAAGTATTTTAATAAGATAATAGTTATATGATAAACCTGTTAGGACATGCACGTCTTTTGATTGCAACGATTTTGATATTTTGTTCCTTGATTGCTTCTGCGCAAGTTGACAAAGTCAAGTATCATCTTAGGTATAATGAAGCTGTATGTTTATGGGAGATGTGTCTTGTCATCGAAGAGGGGGCCGCTACTGCTCCAATTCACAGGGCGCAGTTTAATTCTCAAATTTCAATTGTCGTTCCCACAGGATCAATTTTCACGATTGAAAAATCTTTTATGCCCTTACAAGCAAATCAAAACTATACAGGTACTAAGCCCTTAACTTGGTTTGTAAATAATTTTTTATCTAGTCCCCAATCTCAACCGCAGAGTGATTTTATCGGTATTGCCCCGGTGCTAAATCCTACTTCTTTTTTCAATAATATCAAAGCGAAAGATACTATCATGTTGTTTCGGGCTAGTATCTCGGGGTTAAGTAAATGCAGTGAAGGCGTTAGGATTTATGAAAATGGTAAAGATCCTGATTCATCTGCACCTGGCATGAACGGTGGAGATTTTTCTAATGGGTATACCATGGGAAGTCTTGATCAGAAATATAGCGGCAACGTCAAAACTAAAGGTCCATCATTACCTATCGTAAAAAATCTGATGACTGATTGTTCGAATGGCTTAAGTATCAGTTTTACGACATCTCTTTTACCTTGTCATGGAAGTAATACGTTTTTATGGAAGGGACCTAATGGGTTTACAACGACTAATCAAAATGTATCAATCCCTAATGCTACAAATGCAAATAATGGTGAATACACCTTGTACATAGCGGATAATTTGGGATGTAAAGATACAGTGAGTGTGGTGGCAAATGCTGCACCAAATGCTGGTGCCGATTCTTACGTAAGATGTTATACCAGTGGGGTAGGGGTTCTTCAATCATCTACTCCTGGCGAATGGCAAATCTTAAGTGCTGAAAGCGCAGGTACTGCAATCATTGTAGATGTTGATGGATTGAACTCAGAAGTGCGTTCATTTTCCGCAAAAGGTTTTTATACTTTTGAAAGAGACAACGGTCAATGTGCCGATAAAGTCAAAATATATGTCGATGATGTTTGCAACTGTTCGGCAGGCAATATTATTTCTACGGTGGAGTCTACTGAATTTTGTGGAAAAGCTGAAGATGTGAAACTCGAAGGCGGGCAGCTCGCTGGCGATGATTACTTATGGATTTATAAATTTAATAGTGGAAATTTTAGACTTGCACCGGGAGCTAATATTTTTCAAGATTATACAACGTTGGCTCTAGGCAAAGGAGATCATACATTTAGACGTATATATACAAATCAAAATGGTACTTGTGCCGATACAAGTCAAGCTATAATTATTACGGTAAAAGATGAGATCTCTACCCAAGGGGATACCGTATTGCAATGTTATAAAGATGCAACGGTCAATCTAAAAGCGTTCGGGGATGGATACTGGGTTGTTAATTCTGAAAATCCGGGCCTATTAAATCTAAGTAATTATCTAGATCGAAATGCAGTAGTTAGTCAATTTTCCCAACCAGGTATTTATAAGTTGATTTGGACAAATGATTTTTGCAGTGATACGGTTGTCATCGATGCAAAACCTTGGTGTGGATGTTTTGAGGCAAAAGTAGATGAAAGCAAAAATTTATGTCAAGGAGATAAGATAGTACTAAATGGTTCTTGTTCAAATGGTAAATGGGATCTTCTGGGGGTGACAACAAACGTCGCAAAAATTGATTCTGTCGTTAATGGCAATGCATACTTGACTTTTGATTGGAAAACGATCCCAAATACCTTTAAGGCCATTTTTAATGTAGAGTTTGGCCCTCTCGTTTTGTCAGATACGATGACCTTATACAAACGAATTTCACCTAATCTAGAATTAGGTGAAAACTTTGACTACTGTAGAGGGTCTGAGGATGTAATAATTTCGACAGCAGGAGCTACCAATGGCTACCTTTGGTCAAATGGAGCAACGTCTAGGTATATACTCGTATCGCCAGAGGTAACTACAAAATATGGTGTTATCGCTCGCAACGACTTTGGTTGTAAAGGCTATGATACTGTTACCGTTTTTGTTCATGAAAAACCCAAAGGCCAACTACCATCTTCTATAAAGATGAAAGTGGGAGAAAAATTAACCATTAATTCAGGTTTTTGGACAGAGGCCATTGATTATATTTGGACAGGTCCAAATGATTATTATGCTAAAAAGAAAAACCTTGTTATTGAAAATATGCAATTTGCCGATGCGGGTGTTTATACATTAGCTGTCATGAGTGCTTATGATTGTTACACCTACGCTACGGTTAGAGTTGATGTCGTTGCAGCCGCATTGACGAACCCTACTAATGTGGTGGTTGGTGAGCAAGAAGGTGCTTTAGAAACCCGTATTTTCAAAACAGAAATTCCATCTGTGTCTCACAAATTGAATATCGTACCTAACCCAAGTACAACCATAACGAAGCTTTCTTTCGCTCCTTACGAATCAGAGAGCACCTTGCTTGTCTACAATCATTTGGGACAGGTAGTTATCAAAGATGTAATTGCTTCAAATGTTTCAGCTATCTTATTAAATGGACAAGATCTTCAGGCTGGTATATACTCAGTGTTGGTTTTGAACGGTAATAATAGGACATCCGCTCGCTGGATAATTGTCGATTAGTCGAGTTTAATTTTCGAAATGTAATAACTTTTATTGTTAATACATACATATAATATTTATATGTATGTATTAACATTTGTAGTATTCCTAAGGCTCCTTGGGGATGGATGACTCATGATTTTTAGCTAATAGAAGTAGTTCTAATAAATGTATTCAAAAAACATAGGGGAGTACGGTCATATTTGTGTCTTTCTATTGAATTGCTTGTCAATTAAGAACCCAATCCACTCATATCATTGTAAAGATAATACTTCGCATATTTCAAAGTAATATGCCTTGCGTTTGATTTTTTTGATATTTGGAGCGGCTTTTTAATAGTAAGCAAGTGTTTTACTTATACATCAAAAAAAATATAATTTATTTTCAGAGAATGAATACACATTACGAAAATAAATAATATATTTGTGACTTCAACCTAACGTTAATAATCGGTTCCGGTCAACCTGGATGTGTAATAGAACATGTAACTAAAGATAAGTTATTGATAATGTTATATTTACATACATGATTTTTTTATTTTTAATAGTATTTACTTCAATTTCCACTTCTAATAAGGTACACAATCTTATTGAGTGGATTTGCGCGTTAAGTACTTTAAACGTACTAAAATGTCATTCATTAGCGCTTAATCATAAGATGTCAGAAAAGTTAGGACTGTTTTTAACTAACTATGCTGGCAATCAAAGTCAAAAATCATCTGCCATGATGGTAGTGAATAATACTTTTTCTAATTTAGGTTCAAACTTTAATTTTTACAATTTTAAAAACAAATCATGAAAACAAGAATTTTACTTCTCGTTGCTTTTTTTTGCAGCATGTTTGCTTTTGATGCAACAGCTCAGGTTGAGAGCGTAGACTATCGTCTCAAATTTAATCCTGACTCTTGTTGGTACGAAGCCTACATTGTGATCAATTCAGGATCTGCAACGACCGCTTTACAGCGTACACAATTCAACGCTCAGATGACCGTTGTTGTGCCCACTGGAGACACATTGATTATGCGAAGGATGTTCGCTCCTTTTGCCAACAATCAATCTGGAAGCAACAATGCTACACCTATCGAATGGTCTGTAACTACTGTAGTACAAGCCCCGGGAGCCATGCCTTCTAAGGACTTTTACTCGATTACACCAGCTTTGATTCCCGCTTCACAGTTTAATGATATCCTTCCGGGTGATACTATTAAACTTTTTAGTTTTGAAGTTGAGTCTTATGCAAACTGCGGCGCTGGAATTCGTTTCTTTGAAAACGGTTCAGATCCGGACGCTAGTGCTGCTGGTATGAATAGTGGAGATTTCTCTAATGGATATACTATAGGTAGTATAGATCAATTGTATAACGCAAATTCACCGGCTTCGCACCCTCCTATTCCTTTGTTGATAAATCCTCCTACAGTTAGTTGTGCCACCGGTATTTCTATCGATTTGGATGCAACGACATCTACATGCCAAGGTCCGCTATCATATGTTTGGACTGGTCCTAATTACACGGGTACTACACAAGATGTAAATATATCGCCTTCTTTAATAACTGATGCTGGACTCTACAAAGTAGTAGTTACAGATGCTTTCGGTTGTAAAGATTCTTTAGACCTTCTAGTAGATAATAAGCCTGATGCAGGTATTGACTACGTCAACTGCGCAGGGACTAGTCGTGTTATTACGGGAACTAATCCTACTACAGGTACTTGGACCGCAGGATCAAATCCAGCTGGTGCTACGATTGGCGCATCAGTTGGTGGACAGGCAACCATCATATTTTCAAACATTGCTTCTGGTACGTATACATTTAGATATGCTACCACTGGTTGTTATGATGAAATGCAAATTGTCGTAGATCCGCTACCAACTGTATCAATCACAGGTTCTAATACTATCTGTGTTAACTCTACTACTACATTGTCTCCGACTTCTGGTGGTACATGGGTATCTAATAATACCGCGGTTGCTACAGTAAGTGCAACTGGCGTAGTAACAGGAGTTTCGCAAGGACTGGCAAATTTTACCTTTACAAACACGAATGGTTGTGTTAACACTACAGGAAATGTTACTGTTAACTCTGCCCCTTTAGCGAGTGCTTCAAGAGACACAATATGTATTGGTACTGTTATTACATTGTCTCCTCCT
>JANMMV010000539.1:0-5992 GCA_031373565.1 Saprospiraceae bacterium | reverse complement strand
TGGATTCTGATGGCCATTATCAAAAAGTTAAAGCTAAAGTTCCACTTGCGGAAACCTATCAATACTCATCAACATTAAGAGCATTGTCACAGGGCAGAGCTAAGTTTACCCGCAAATACGCTGAATATGCGCCTGTTCCTAACGATATCCAAGCAAAACTAATCTCCGAACATAAAGAAGAAGAGGACGATCACTAGGATATCATAGAATTATATAACAAAGCCAGATCCGAATTTACCGTTGAAGTAGATTATGATCTGGCTTTTTTGTTTTAGATCTGACTCAGCTCTAGATAATACGTATAAATACCTGTCGAAAATTGCGTATTTATACGCATGAAATTTATCATGCGATCCTATAATTTTGCATTTCGAAATTGTGCAGTTTTTCCGCATTTGAGCATATCATGAATTGTTAGTTAATTAATATCCCGTTATTGAACCTGAGGAAGAGTCTGTGATGGACTCTTCTTTTTTTTTATAGAATATGTAATCTCTTTTTAGTATAATGTAATTGCAGTTTCAGCTCCGATAGAAATTATTGAAAGTCTAACTTCCCAAGCTTAAATCTATCAAATTCTCCAAATACGCCAATCCATCAAATTATTAACTAATAAATTACTACATTCACCATGGGTTAGCAAGAACTTGAAAACATCTTGAATAATCTGTAAGTTTGTACATGATTAGAAATAGTGTTATTCCTATAAAAAATGAACATCTGGTTACCGCCTTGGCTGCGGTAGCAGCATTTTCTACCTATTTGTGTTTTTATCCATTTCGAAGGGCATATACTGCGGCTACGTACGAAGATTTGTATTATTGGGGCGTCCATTATAAAATACTAATAATCACGGCCCAAGTATTAGGGTTTGCAATTTCCAAAGGAATAGGTGTAAAAATAGTTGCTGAGATGCAACCCAAGAACAGAGCGCGTAGTTTGCTTGTCATTACGGCATTATCATGTGTTTTTATGGTGTTTTTTGCTATTGTCCCTCCGCCATATAACCTGATATTTGTCCTATTAGCATCACTGCCACTTGGGCTTTTTTATGGCATCATATTAGGGTTTTTAGAAGGGAGACAAGTTACTGATGTGCTCGTAGCGGCACTTACCGCTTCATTTATTGTGGGGTCAGGATTTGCAAAATCAATAGGTAATTGGCTTTTGAATACTTGGCAAATATCTGAGTTTTGGATGCCTGCTTTGGCAGATACGATTATGTTTATTCCTCTGTGCATTTCCGTGTGGCTGCTTGCTAAAATACCACCTCCTAATCGTTTTGATATTGCCGAGAGAATAGAACGTATACCTATGAACAAAGCGGATCGCCAATCATTTGTAGATCAATTTAGGCCTGGATTATACTTGTTTATTGCCTCTTACGTCCTATTGACCGCTTATCGGGAGTATCGGGATAATTTTGCACCAGAAATCTTAAAGGAACTAGGTTTTGCAGATCAAGCGAGCCTATTTACCAAAACGGAGATCCCAATTGCGGTATTGGTACTCGTCATTATGGGCTCTATGCGCTGGGTCAAGAATAGTACAAAAGCATTTGCCATAATTCAATATATTATGATGGCTGGTGGCGCAATTGTGTTTGGGAGTACTTTATTATTTCAGGCTAAATTGATTCAACCTATTTATTGGTTAATAAGCGCTGGTTTTGGTGTATATATCGCTTACTCGATGTGTAATAGTTTATATTTTGAGCGAATGTTATCACACTTCAAGCAAAAAGGAAACGTTGGTTTCTTGATTACCTTAGCTGATTTTTTTGCTTATTTTGGAAGTATTGCTATGCTGTACTACAAGAATTTCTATCATAAAAATACAAGCAATCTTGAATTTTTTATATCCGTTTCATACGGTATAGCCGCACTTTATTTTATGATGGTGTTGCTCTCTTTCATTTATTATCGGCAGAAAAATAAGCATATTCATTTATAGTTTATTACAGAGATTTATTTACCGGCTCCATGCTGCAAAAGTGTATCAATATAATGGTCGAATATCATTAGTAGGTAGTATGAAATATGCTGATAGAACGGAAGCCTTGGCAAGGAAATATTAGATTGAGTTTCTTTCTCTGCTTTAGCGGCGGTTATCAAAAGGGAAAGGACATTAGCTCCTTATGATCTAAATTCCTTAGAAAATAATATGTTGGTTATACAAATTCCCAAAGCTGCAAAATTGTCTGTAAAGTCTGGAAAAGAATAATGCTATAGGAAGGATTGGTTTTATCTTGTTAGAATCATTGAATGCAGTGCTTAATCGACTATCCGATAGTTCAAATGGGCCACTTTTGTCTGTTTAAAAAATTGAGTTGTTTAGATAGACTTTTCTTTCCTTGTTGTAGATAAATTAGTTAGATTTGATTCAAATTAAAACAAACCATGTTTATAGGGAAAAAGATGCATATTCAATCTATTTGGTTATTCGCCAGAAGGAATATACTACAAACGCTTGCTTTGAGCATAATCGTTGTTGCACTTTACGAATTTTTGGGTCTAAAGATAATCGCTATTCCATTTTTGCCAGTAGCATCTATTGGTACGGCAGTCGCATTTTATGTAGGTTTTAAAAACAACCAAGCCTATGACCGACTTTGGGAAGCGAGACGTTTGTGGGGCGGAATCACCAATACAAGTCGAATCCTGACAGCTTCATTTATTTCACTTGTGGATGATAAGCAAAAGCAAAAAGCGTTTCTCTATCGCCATATTGCCTATATAAACATTCTACGATTACAACTACGTAAAACCATTCTTTGGGCAACCAATAGAGAAGATTATCATAAACAAGCTGTTTCTGCTTCGGCTGAAATAAAGGAATTTGATTTTGCCATTGAAGCTCTTTTTGAAAAATTGGATAAAAAGGAAATATTTGAAAGAGTAAAACACAAAGGAAACATTGCAAATTATACTTTAAAGTACCAGTTTGATGTGGTAACAAAGTTAAAACGAGAAAAACTGATAGATGAATACGAGCATAGTGACTTGACCAAATTGTTGGCCGAGTTATATAATCTTCAAGGTGGTTGTGAGCGTATAAAAAACACACCACTGTTCCGTCAATACAGCTTGTTTAGTAGGATTTTTGTACAACTATTTATATTCTTACTGCCATTTGCATTACTTACAGAAATGAATAAAATTGGCGATCATGGTATTTGGCTTGTTATCCCTTTTACGGTATTGATTTCATGGGTTTTTATGACAATGGAGCAAATTGGTGAAGCCAGTGAAAACCCATTTGATAATGGGATTAATGATACTCCTATTTCATCTATTTGTCGAAACATTGAGATAGATATTTTAGAAATGTTGGATGAGACTGATTTGCCACCTAAAATAGAACCCTTTAATAATATATTGCTTTAAGGCGCAAGTACGAATAGTCAAAAAGACAATTTGCATTTTGCAATGAAGATTTTCAGTGTTTTTATGCGAATAAATAAGCCAAATTTCTAAGATAGAAATGAGTACAAGCCCAAAGCAATAATTTGAATGCAGGTGGCTATTGAATTTGCCATAAAGGACATACATGATTGGACTAAATCAAAAGGTGCAGCCTTTTAAAAATCAAGAAGAAGTGACGGCATTTATCTTCAAGTGACCTTGAGATCTCATCTATCTAAAAAACATTACTTTTGTGGAAATTAAAACTTTGAATGGCAAAACCGAAACAAAAATTTTACGTAGTATGGGAAGGTCATATGCCGGGAATTTACCTTTCTTGGGATGATTGTAAGCGTCAAACCGACGGACATCCTACGGCGAAATTTAAGGCGGTAGAATCCATGGCTGAGGCAGAATATGCCATTAAGCGCAATTATTATGAATTTGTCAAGAAACCAAGCTCGATCACTTCTAGCAAATCAGCGGGCAAAGTGCCATCGTCTGCCATTATTACCGACAGTATTTCAGTGGACGCAGCATGTGCGGGCAATCCGGGTATCATGGAGTATCAAGGGGTAGAGACCATGTCAAAGAAACAAATATTTCATCGTGGGCCTTACCGAGACGGTACAAATAACATCGGGGAGTTCCTAGGACTGGTTCACGCCCTAGCCTCGCTGCATAAGATCGGGAATGATCATACAGCCATTTATACCGATTCTAAGACGGCTATGGCTTGGGTCAAGAACAAGAAAGCCAAAACCACACTGGAACTCACAAAGAACAATGCAGAATTATTTGATCTTATTGACCGAGCTGAGACCTGGCTAAAGACACATACTTACAAAACTAAAATCATCAAGTGGGAGACTGACTCTTGGGGAGAAATTCCTGCGGATTTTGGTAGAAAGTAGATTGCTTATAAGTTAATGGTTAAAGTCTAGGAGGTTACAACTCTAATTTATATCCAACACCATGGACATTCGTGATTTTTAATTGTGGATCATCTTGCAATTTTTTTCTTAGTTTAGAAACCAAAACGTCGATATTTCTTGAAATCACCAATAATCCTTCCTCTCCCCAAATTTCGCCAATAAGGTCATCTCGTTTCTGCGGCTGGTTGAGACCATTGAATAGAAGGGTCAATAGTTTAGATTCTTTTTCTGTCAAGACAATAAATTCACCGTTAAAGATTAATTTTGATTTAGATGGATCGAATTGATATTGGCCTATCGAGATTAAATCGACTTCCGTTTTTTCTCCCACAAGTTCTTCCTTATTTTTGGATTTATGCTTGACAATAGAGAAATATAAGATCGAAAGGAAACCTAAAGCAAGAGAGAAATATAACCAAATTGACGTACCCGCATTACTGACATCTATGTTGTTATTCGGTAGGCTGGACGAGAGTTGACTGGTTAGAGTTAATGAATCGGATACTGATGAATCTTTGGTATCAATACCTATAAATTCCTGAAACTTTTTTGTTATGGTCTTATTGCTAGGCTCAGCAATGGTGTAGATAGGTTCGTTGATGGTCACTTCTATTTTATAACAGTTTTTGGGGACTGAACGACCTTGGCAAGGATATACCGAATCGATTTCGGACGAATGAATAAATGCCAAAATGACATCTTCACTAACACAGTCCTTGATCTCAGTTAAAAAATTGGAAACCTTAATTTTTTTTAATTCGTGGGTTACTATTTTGTATAGAGAATCTGAAATGATGTTAATAGGCCTCTCAAAAGAGATGACATATGTACGATTTTCAGCTTTAGTAATAGGCAGAACCCTAGAGGTAGAATCTCCAACGGACCAAAGTATCTTATTACCTATTTCACGCATCAAAATTTGAGTGTGCTTTTCATCATATTGCCCATAAGACGAGGACAAAAATAAGAGAAAACACAAAATGGTCTGAATCGCTTTCAAAATGTATATTAATTTTTAATTTCTCTTTCTAACCTTCTCCCACAATCGCTTTCAAGTGCTACCCTGAACTTCCAAAAGAATCGACTAGATCCTTCTAATTTTCAACAGGTCACTGAGCGAAGTCGAAGTGTCGAATTGTCGAAGTGATAATTTTAAAAACTCTTCTGCCACTCTAGTACGCCACCAAGTAGATTGCGCACCTTAGTAAAGCCGAGTTGACTCAATGCTTCTGTTGCATTGCCACTGCGCATGCCTGATCTACAATGGATAACGATCTCTTGATCTTTAAATGGCTCCAGATCATTGAGTGCACCCAATAGATTACCAAGTGGTATGAGTTTTGCGCCGAGATTGAACTCTTCGTATTCATGTGGCTCGCGAACGTCGATAAAGACGAATTCTTCTTTATTATCAAGTTTTTGCTTGAGCTCTTGAACGGTTATATCTTGCATATTTTATAATCTAAAATTTGTGAATTATTATTGGCAATCCGACGGCTGAACACTTGATAGTGTAATGCTTATTTTTTCACCCATTTTGATATTTGTGATGCCATCATATTGTGGGGATTGGGCTACGACATACAACGTTGCATCTGGCTCACTAGTTCCCTTTGTGGTCATAGAGCCGAGGACAAGTTTGTTGGTTTCAAG